>JASFBI010000129.1 GCA_030149595.1 Desulfobacterales bacterium | reverse complement strand
AGAGATAGCAACTGGTAATAAAACGCTTGGACAGTTTGAGTTGGTTGGAATTCCATCTGCTCCAAGGGGGGTTCCCCAGATAGAGGTAACATTTGATATTGATGCCAATGGTATTGTTAATGTTTCAGCAAAAGATAAAGCAACAGGCAAGGAACAGTCAATTTCCATTACTGCATCCAGTGGATTATCTGAAGAGGAAGTAGAAAAACTGATTAAAGATGCTGAACTGCATGCTGAAGAAGATAAAAAGAAAAAAGAGATGGTAGAGGTTAAGAATACAGCAGATTCTCTTGTTTATCAGACAGAAAAGACATTGAAAGAGCTTGGTGAAAAGGTTGATGCAGAAACTAAAACCAATGTAGAAAATGCTGTTGCAAATCTTAAAAAAGCCATTGAAGATAATGATTATGATCGTATGAAGACCTTAAGCGAAGAGTTGACACAGGTTTCTCATAAACTTGCTGAAGCTATGTATCAGCAGGCATCAGCAGATGGACAGGGTCAGGATGCAGCCGGAGGACCTGGCGCTGCTGCAGGTGGATCAGATGATGCCGCTCAAAGTAAAAAAGATGATGATGTTGTTGATGCTGATTTTGAAGAGGTAAAAGAGAAAGAGTAAGTACAGCAGATAAAAAAATAAGTTTTAATATTTATGAGCCGGGAATGTATGTATTTAAATTGTATATGTTCCTGGCTTGATCTGTTTTATGGATTGTAAGTATTCACAGAGTATCATATCTGTTGTTGGACAGGCTCCATAGTCTGTGTACAGTTTAAAAGTAAAATCAACCCTAAAAGAGATAAAGAAATTTGAAAAAATTTATTATTTTAACCTTAACAGCTTCTGCAATTTTTATTGTGGGTTTTTGTTTTTTGTATATAAATATTTTAAATTATAGTCAAAAAGCAGAAAAAAAAAATCCTGTAAAAAAAATAATTAATATTTCAAAGGGGAAATCTTTTGATGAAATTGCAGGGCTGCTTGAAAAAAATAGAATAATTTATGATAAAACCAGATTTATTATTTTTGCAAGGATAAAGGGGTTCGATGTAAGAGTAAAAGCAGGGGAATATTTTTTATCATCTGGAATGTCTCCGGTTCAGATTCTTGATATTCTATCATCGGGAAAAGCAAAGGTTTACAGGGTTACAATACCTGAAGGTTATACAATAAAGCAGATATCAAAACTTGTAAAAAAAACAGGTTTTGATAGAAACAGTGAGTTTTTGCAGGATGCAAGAAACCCACTACTTGTAAAAAAAATGGGATTTTCTGCAGATACATTTGAAGGATATCTTTTTCCTGACACTTATTTTTTTAATAAAAGCATATCAAATGAAAAAATGATTTCAATTTTTGTAAACAGGTTTAAAAAAATATTTACAAAAGAGTGTAAAAAAAGAGCTAAAAAGCTTGGTTTTAATACACATGAGATAATAACTCTTGCTTCAATCATAGAAAAAGAGACAGCAGCTGCAAAAGAGCGGGGAAAAATTTCATCGGTTTTTCACAGTAGATTAAAAAAAAAAATGCGTCTTGAGACAGATCCTACGGTAATATACGGTATTAAAGATTTTGATGGTAATATTACAAAAAAACATTTGCAAACAGTAACACCTTATAATACTTATAAAATAAAAGGGCTTCCTCCAGGTCCCATAGCAAATCCAGGAAAAGAGGCTATTATGGCAGCTCTTTATCCAGATAAAACTCATTATCTCTTTTTTGTGGCAAAAGGAGATAAATCCCATTATTTTTCAACTACTTTAAAAGAACATAACAGAGCAGTAAAGAAATATCAGAAAAGAAAACAAAAAAGGTAGGAATTAATGTATTTTCAAGCTTTAGTTTTTGGTCTTTATGAATTTTGATATTTTGGATTTTTGTCCGTTTTTCAATTTATAAATTTTTTAAACAAGCGTAGCTGATTTAATTATGGGTTAAACCTTGCAGGAAGTATATTTTTTTATAAAATAATTGATTTTATTTTTATCTGAAGATGATAGATTATCGAACCTAAGTCCTTGTTTTCTCATATTCAGCATGCTGGTTGGGAATTGTTTAGGAAGAATGTAATCAAAAACAGGTGTGAATAAAATTTTGTCTATATAGAATTCATTGTGTATAAAAAGAATATCTAATATGGGATTATTGGGAATGTTGTCGGTATTTTCAATATATGAAAAAGAGAGTCCTTTTCTGCTTATTTCAAGAATTTGTCCTAATTTTCCGCATTTTGGTCTTATTAAAGCATATGCACCTGGCTTTGCTTTGTAGCGTTTAAATTTTCTTTTATTTTTTGTGTTGTTGATCATTATTTTTCCTTTATTAAGTCTTGCTGCAAAGTGTAAGAGGGAATGTTTTGAATTCAATCCATATTGATTTTAAGAGTAAAGCCTGATTATATAATGCTTCTAATTAACTAAATTATTTCCCCCAATATATTTTATAGTTACATAGAGGATTGGTCTCAGCTGTGGCTGAGGGGAACGTTATTGAAAGACCTCTGAATAATAGCAATTCTCAAAATTGGTCTCTAACAAAACCAATATGTTAGAATAGATAGATTCATTAAAATAGGAGTTGTTCAAAGGTCTCCAAGTATTATAAACATTTACAATATCTGAATTTTATTATTTAATTTTTTTGAATAATAAAGATAAGCAGGAATTATCCATATAATAACATGGAGAGTATTTATGTCAACAACAGATAGAAAATATTTTGTTAGTTAATTTTTTTTTTAAACTAACGGGCATGGAGCTGATCTGGATTTTTCATTCAGATCGTGCTACAACAAATCGTGAAAGAGACATTTTAATTTTACGTTCTTTCATATAAAATGACTGAGGGTTTAAATAATTTTATTCCTACTTCTAAACATCTATGTTTATATAAGTACACAAAAAACGAAATAAGAATTATCCTTTAACGTGATTTTTATAATCTTAATAATCTCTATTTTTTCATATAAAGGGTTTAAAAAAAATATAAATAGTTTATTATAAAGAAGCTATTCCCTTTTTTTATAAAGTATATTGATATTAAATCCAGATAAAAAAACAGGTTTATAGAAAAGCAGTTGTATGGTTTTCCAAAATAGATCTATACGTTTACGATTTATACTCTCTTTGATTTATGGAGTTATTTAATATAATTTATGGATAATATAAAAATAGATACAATATTGAAAGCTGGTACTAAAGTTGGACTTGTTTTTGACTTGGATGGCGATTTTGTTAAAGTGAAAGAAGCTATAATTTATGATATATTTATAGAGAAGATGCAAATTATAATCTCCCAGACAAACCTGCCGTATATTACTAAAAATTATAAATATAAAACAATGCACATTACAGCTCTTGATAAATCTGATATGAAAGGTGAATTCAGCTATGGAAGAAGCGGTCTTTCCTGCAATATAAAGAAATTTATTGAAAAGTATAAACTATCAAATAATGTTTTTGAGAAAGCTTTGTTAATTTCTTACTCTTTGCCTTTAAAAAATATTAATATGAGGCATGCATACAGGCTGGAGCCGATAGGCAAATTTATTCCATCTGGTATTATAGCTTTTAAAACAGCTCAGTTCAAATCTTTAGATTATTTTAAAATTTTGAATATATCACTTACAGGAATTGGTTTTATATTTTTTAAACCAAAAGGTAACTCTTCTAATACAATGGTTAAGGTAAAAGTAGGAGATATATTTGTAACTAAACTCTATTTGAATAATGATGAGAGTGTTGAGTATGATATAATAACAATCGCAGTTAAAGTTATGAGAAAAAAAATTCAGCGAAATGGAGACGATATGCTGATAGGAACTCAAATAATTAAAATTAGAAAAGCTGATAAAATAAAATTATCGAATTTTATTCATAAAGGGCAGCTTTTTAATATAAGAAATAATAAAAGATTTATTTAATGCTCCTTTTCCCTCTGCTTTCTTAGGAAAATTTTGTTAAATTATTTTGTAAAGACTTCCTCCTTTTTTCCCAAGAGCGTCTACTTTTTTTGTTGTTTTAGGATCTTTTAAAAGGGGTGGGGCATGATGAGGTTTTAATCTGGCATCAATGATAAAAGGACCTTTGCATCCAAAATGTTTAAATTTTATAAAACTATTTATTCCGTATATATCATGGGATGGATTTGATCTGGTAAATGTTACCCATAAAAAACTATTTAGATTTCTTTGAACAAACCTGCTGTCATCAACAATTACTATCAGGGCTATATTGTTTAGGTTATTATTTTTATTAAAGTGATTTAAAAAAGTAATTATATCTTCTGGTATTTCTGATGATTTTTGTATTGGATAGGTAAATTTTGGTCCTGTTACTGTCATTACTCCTGGTATGGTAATTCCTGGGTTTATAAATCCTGTTGGTAAAGTCAGGTCAGGGGGTAACTTGTTTGCAAGAGTTCTTCTTTTTTCTCCGCAGACTGTAATAAATAGTTTAGATCCTTCATTGAGATTTTCTCCAGAATAATCTAAGGTATCTATGGTTGTTTTTGTCTGAAAATGCAGATCTCTTTCAAAGTTAATACGTTCAAAAAGGTGTATAAAAAAATCTTCTACATTAGTTATGTCTAAGTCTGGATTATCTTCTTTTGCCACAATAAAAAGGTATTTTGCAAGGGAACACTGGCCAAATCCTAGTATAGAGTTTGCAATCTGTAAAAGTTCTTTTGGTTTTCTGACACCAAAAGGTACATAACTCTCTCTTCCTATTGCTAAAAGAAGCGGGTGGACTCCTGCTGCATCCACAGCATGCATGGAGTCAAGGCCGGGTAATTCGACAGGGACAACAGGTTTTATTATTTCGTGAATAAGGCTGCCAAAGGATGTATCTTCCTGGGGAGGCTGGCCGACTACTGTAAATGGCCATATAGCATCTTTTTTGTGATAAACCGAATCTACATTAATATATGGGAATTCATGTTTCAAGCTGTAATATCCTAAATGGTCACCAAAAGGACCTTCAGGCATGGTTTTATTTAAAGCAACTGTTCCTGTAATACAAAAATCAGCATCAGCTGAGATGGTGAATCCTTTTTTTTTTATATATCTGAATCTTTTTCCTGAAAAAGCTCCGGCAAAAGCTATTTCAGGCAATTCTTCAGGAAGAGGCATAACAGCTGCAAAAGTATGAGCTGGAGGACCTCCTGCAAAAATACTCACTTTAAGGGGAATATTATTTTTTATGGCTTTTGCATGATGATAGGCTATATCTCTTTTTATTTGATAATGAAGTCCAATCTCCTGATTTGTTTTATACTGATTTCCTGAAATTTGAATTCTGTACATGCCTAAATTTGATCCAAATATTTTTTTGTCAACAGGGTCTTCTGAGTAAACCTGTGGTAAAAGAATAAATGCGCCTCCATCATCTGGCCAGCATTTTATCATGGGAAGTTTATCAATTGTTGTTTTATTAAACAACACAGGGCCTGTGGTTATCTTTTTGGGAAGGCTGGTTGATAGAGCCATAAAAGAGTATAAAAGCTTTGAGGGATTTGTTAAAATTTTTAAAGGGTCTGCTTTAAGTGCAATAAGATTTGCTACTCTTTTTAGTGTTGATCTGAATATAAATCTGCTTCTTTTCAGAGTTCCGAAAAGGTTTGATACAGCAGGAAAACTGGTGTTTTTAATATTTTCAAATAAAATAGCAGGACCTTTTGCATCAAAAACTCTGCGGTGAATTTCAGCCATTTCAAGGTCAGGATCTACCAGATCTTTAATTCTGATAAGATGGTTATTTTTTTCAAGGTCATCTACACACTCTTTCATGCTTTTATAAATCATAATTTAATTAGCACCCTTATATTCTATTTTTCAGTATTTAATGTCCGAACAAAAACCATATCAAGAAAAATAATTTAATTACTTAGAAGTATCAAGTTTTATCAGAATATTTTTTTTACTAATAGTATAATCTGTATTTTTAAAATTTTAAACTTTGTTTCTTAATTTTATATGAAACTCCGTCCAACAGACTGTAATCATGAGAGTTTCAACTTTCGTTATGGCAGATAAATCTGGTATGTATGTTATGTATGTCTCTCCTGGAAAGGATATGATAGTTATGGAAAATTTGTTACAAATTGGTAAGGAAATTAAG
>JASFBI010000447.1 GCA_030149595.1 Desulfobacterales bacterium | reverse complement strand
ATGTTATAAAAAGTTAAGTTTTTATAAAAGCAATTTATTTTTTGATAAATAAACAAAATAAGTTTAATTATCAACAAAATATGTTAAAGTTTTACTGGAAAAGTTATTTTTATTAAAATTATAGATTATTTAAATGCTAAGAACAAACATGATTTTTATTTTATTGTTATGGTTTTTGGTAAATAAGGAGTGAGTTGATAGTTATGGAAGATAAAAGAATAAATAATTTTAATGCAGGACCTGCTGCTTTGCCTCTTGAGGTTTTAACGGAGATCAAAGACTCTTTTTTGAATTTTAAAAATAGCGGAATGTCTGTTGTAGAAGTAAGTCATAGGTCAAAATGGTTTGATAATGTAATAAATGATGCTGTGCAAAGAACAAAAAGGCTTTTAAACCTTGATGCACGGTATGAAGTTCTTTTTTTACAGGGAGGTGCCAGTTTGCAGTTTGGTATGATCCCTATGAATTTTTTAAATGCTGATAATAGTGCAGATTATGTTAATACTGGCACCTGGTCAACCAAAGCTATTAAAGAAGCAGAGATACAGAATAAAAAAATAACTGTTGTTGCGTCATCTGAGGATAAAAACTTTTCCTATATTCCGGAAAATATTCAGTTTAACAGAGATGCTGCTTATGTACATATAACATCAAACAACACTATTAAGGGAACCCAGTGGAAAAATTTTCCTGATACAGAAGGTGTTCCTGTAATAGCTGATATGTCGTCTGATATTATGTCGAGACGGATTGATGTGGACAGGTTTGGTTTGATCTATGCTGGTGCTCAAAAAAATATAGGGCCTGCTGGGGTATGCATGGTTATTATTAGAAAGGATATGCTTGAGCTTGTGCCTGATGGACTGCCTTCCATGTTAAAATATACCACATATGCACAGAAAAAATCCATGTATAATACGCCTCCCTGTTTTGCTATATATGCTGTGTCTCTTGTGTTAAAATGGATTGAAGAGACTTGCGGCGGGTTGGATAAAATGGAAGAGATTAATAAGGAAAAGGCAAAATTACTGTATGATTATATAGATAATAGTGGTTTTTATAAATCAACTGTTATGGTGGGAAGCAGATCTGATATGAATGTTGTTTTTCGTCTGCCAAGTGAAGATCTGGAAGTGCAGTTTATTTCAGATGCTTTGAAAAATGGTTTTGGAGGATTAAAGGGGCATAGATCTGTTGGAGGATGCCGTGCTTCGATATATAACCCAACTTCAATTAAAGCTGTATCAGCACTGGTTGACTTTATGAAAATATTTGAAAATAAAATGGGGTAAAAACCAGTTTTATGAAAAACATTTATGCCATAGGGGATATCCATGGATGTTTCGATCAACTATTATCTTTAATGGATATGATTGATATAGACTTTGATAATGAAACTCTTGTTTTTTTAGGAGATTATGTTGACAGGGGTGTTGATTCCTATAAGACAATAGAATATTTAATTAGATTAAAAGAGTATAATGAAAATATTATTTTTTTAAAAGGTAATCATGAACAGATGCTTTTAGAATTTTTTAAGAGTGAAAGAAAGCGTATGGTATATCTTTTAAATGGAGGTCAGCAAACAGTAGACAGCTATTTGCGTGAACAAAAAAGTAGCAGGGATGATCTGTTTCCTAAAAAACATCTTGAATTTATTAGTTCGTTAAAAATGTATTACACCACTCCTGATTATATATTTGTCCATGCTGGGTTGAGAGAAGGCATAAAACTTTGCGAACAAACCAGCATGGACTTGTTATGGATCAGAGATGAGTTTATCAGGTCGGATTATGATTTTGGGAAACAGGTTATTTTTGGTCATACTCCTTTAAAAAAACCCATGGTAACTGGGAAGAAAATAGGTATAGACACAGGTGCTGTCTATGGAAATAAGCTTACCTGTGTTAAACTTCCCGAAGTAAAATTTTTCCAGATATGAATAT
>JASFBI010000446.1 GCA_030149595.1 Desulfobacterales bacterium | reverse complement strand
AGACCGCTATGGAGGTGCTGATTATGTGGCTCAAATTATAACATTTGGGAAACTGAAAGCAAAAGCTGTTATAAGAGATGTTGGAAGGGTACTTGATATTCCTTTGGGCGAAGTAGATCAGATTGCCAAAATGATTCCTGAAGCTATTGGTATAACTTTAGAAGATGCTTTAAAACAGGAACCTGCTTTAAATGAACTCGTAAAAAATAAAAAAGAAATAGCAGAGCTTTTTGAGATAAGCATGGTGTTAGAGGGGCTTACAAGGCATGCTTCAACCCATGCAGCAGGAGTTGTTATAGGTGACAGACCCCTTGTTGAATATCTTCCTCTTTATAAAGGCAAAAAAGGTGAAATTGTAACCCAGTTTGACATGAAGAGGGTGGAGCAGATAGGGCTTGTAAAATTTGACTTTTTAGGGCTCAGAACCCTTACTGTTATAGATAATACTTTAAAAATTATCAAACAGGCAGGTAAAGTAGGACCGGATATTTTAAATCTTGATTTCTCAGCTAACAAAACCTATCACCTGCTTTCAACTGCTGATACGAGCGGGGTGTTTCAGCTTGAAAGTTCAGGCATGAAAGATTTGCTTGTAAGGTTAAGACCTGAATGTTTTGACGATATAACTGCTCTTGTGGCTTTATACAGACCAGGTCCTATGGAAAGTGGGATGATAGATGATTATGTTGAGAGAAAACACGGCAGAAAAAAAGTAAAATATATAGTTCCTGAGCTTGGAGATATTTTACAGGAGACCTATGGTGTTATTGTTTATCAGGAACAGGTAATGAAAATTGCAGGTGGTCTTGCAAATTATTCTATGGCTGATGCAGATGTGCTGAGAAAGGCTATGGGAAAGAAAAATCCTGAAGATATGGCAAAACAGCGCAGCAGTTTTATGGAAGGGGCTGTGGGAAACAGTATTCCAGAGGATAAAGCCACTCAGATATTTGATCTTATGGAAAAATTCGGCGGATATGGTTTTAACAAGTCCCATAGTGCAGCTTATGCTTTTATAGCTTTTCAAACAGCTTATCTAAAGGCTCATTTTCCTGTGGAATTTATGGCTGCTCTGCTTACCAGTGAAATGAATGATTCAGATAAAGTTTCAAAATATATTGATGAATGCAGAACCCATATGATAGATATTCTGCCTCCTGACATAAATGAGAGCAGTAAGGGGTTTGGTGTGTTTGAATCAAAAATCAGGTTTGGGCTTGCTGCTGTGAAAAATGTTGGTGAAGCTGCAATAGAGACTATAATAGCGGAAAGGGAAAATGGTAATTTCCCCTCTATATTTGATTTTTGTGAGAGAGTGGATTTAAGAAAGGTTAATAAAAGGGTGCTTGAAAGTCTTATTAAATGCGGTGTTTTTGATTCTACAGGTGAATACAGGTCAAGATTAATGAATGGAGTTGAACTGGCAGTTAATCATGGAAACAGGATCCAAAAGAAAAAAGCAGATCCCCAGTTAAGTCTTTTTGATACTTTAACAGATTCTCCCGATGTATTGATTGAATATCCAAAGTTTGAGGAGATTGATGAGTGGGATAAAAGTACCCTGCTTGCCATAGAAAAGGAACTCCTTGGATTTTATATATCGGGTCATCCCCTTGGTGCTTACCAGAGTTTAATAGATAAGTATGCAACTATCAATACCTTGGATCTAAAAGAGGCAAAAGATAAAACTTCTGTTAAAATTGCAGGTATTATCAGAAATATTAAGATAATTAAGACAAATAAGAGAAAAAAAGAACAGCTTATGGCTTTTGTTGAAATAGAGGATTTGAATTCAACGGTTGAATTAGTAGTTTTTCCTGAGTTGTATATGGAAGTATGTGATATTTTAATGGAGACTAATCCTGTTTTTGTACAGGGAAAAGTCCAGTTACGGGAAAAAACTGTAAGTATTATAGCAGACAAAATTATTCCCATGGATATGGCAGAAACTTTGTGGACAG
>JASFBI010000128.1 GCA_030149595.1 Desulfobacterales bacterium | reverse complement strand
CGCGTAAATTCACCTTTTAGAGTCATTTCTAAAATAACTTCTACTGTTCCGTCAGACATGTAGTCCTGTTTAACTATATGGGCACCTTTAACAAGTCCTCTAACTTTAGACATGATTACATCATTTTCAGTCACATAGTTTTTCACTGTTGTTTCAGAATTAATTCTGACGCCCTGGGTTATTTCGAGAAGATTACGGTAGGCATCTAATTGAGCTGCTCTTAAAGCCATGGGACGGGCCTGTGGCTTTCCGTAAAACCTTTCGGGCGGTACACCGATGCCTGTGGCTTGAACAACACCTTTTGTCCAGTTTATATTTCCTTTTCCAAGTTGTTCAACTATCTCCTGCCATTGCTGGGAGTGTCCCAATGCTGGAAATAAAAAAACTATTGATAACAGATACAAAAACAGTGATTTTTTCTTCATGTTTATTCTCCTTTTAGATAATAATTAAGTCAAAATTTCTAACTGTATAATCAATCTTTCATAGTTGTTTTTAAGGCGGATGACATGATTTTAAAATAAACCTGCACCTTTTTACTATTTATATTTTTTCAAATAATATTTTGCTGCTTTATTTCCCGGATTTATTTTTAAAGTTTTTTTCCACTGTTTTTTCGCATTATTAATCCGTTTTTTTTTAAGTTCCTGAAAAGCAAGCTGATTATAAGCTTTTGCTATATTTAAAACAGCATTTCTGTCACGATTATTTATTTTTAAAGTTTTTTTCCACTGTTTTATGGCTTTATCAATATTATTCTGATTATAATATATCCATCCTATCTGATTTATGGCTTTTGTATAATTCTGGTTTATAGCAAGGGTTCTTTGATATTCCAGCATAGCGTTTGCTGTCATATCTACGTTATGAAATGCTTTTGCAAGACGAAAATGAGTGTCTGCTTCAAGAGAATCAGCATCCCTTGCTTTTTTTAAATATTTTATGGCCATTGCTGTATTGTGTCTGAAATTATATATGGAACCTATAAAATAGTAAGCATCTGCATTGGATGGGTCAATGGATATAATTTTATTAAATTGCTCATAGGCGTTATTCATGTTTCCCTCTACAAGATAGAGTATACCAAGCCATAAAAGAGCATAGGTGTTTTTTTCATCAATTTTAGAGACTTTTAAAAAAGTGTTAAAAGCTTTTTTATACTCCTTTTTTTTTGTATAGATTATTCCTGCCTGATTTAAAGCATACTCATTATCTGGATTAAGCTTTAATGCTGCATGAAATTTCTCCATGGCCTGTGATAGATCTCCTTTGTAGTGAAAATCACAGCCTTCGAAAATAAGAGTATTTACATTGTTTTGATTAGCATGGGAGTTTGTTTGAAAAAAAACTGTTAAAAATATTGCAAATAAAAAAAACAGCTGGTTTTTGTATTTGATCTCTGTCTGTTTCTTCATTATATGAGTCCTTTTGCAATGGCTTTTGCTATTTTATCTCTAAAAACAGGTTGAGATAGTTTTGCCTCATTTGCACTGTTTGAAATAAAACCCATTTCAAGAAGTACAGATGGCATTTGGGCACGACGCAGCACATAAAAATTTGCTGAATGAACTCCTCTGCTTTTGAAAGGAAGAAATTTTTTAAATTTATTTTGAAATTGATTTGCCAGCTGGTCACTCTCTCTCCAATTGAGTTTTTGTTCAAATTTAAATAAAATATCTTCAATATCAATATATCCTGCTTTTTTCTTGTATGGAGTATCAAATTTCAATACAGAGTTTTCATATGCAGCAACTTTTTGAGCTTCTTTACTGGAGGCTTTTTCAGAGCAAAAATATGTTTCTGCACCATGTGGTTTTGGGTTTTTGTTTGCGTTGATATGTATGCTTACAAGAAGGTCTGCTTTATACTGGTTAGCTGTTACTGTTCTTGCACTTAAAGGTACATAATAATCACCTGTTCTTGTCAGAAAAGATTTAACAGGACTTGATTTAAGTCTTTTATGCAATTTTAATGCAATATCAAGATTTACATCTTTTTCTTTTAGTCCGTTTTTTCCTATGGCTCCAGGATCAAAACCCCCGTGTCCTGCATCAATAACTACTCTGTTTACTTTATAATCAAGTCCTTTTACAGATTTTATTTTTGAAAGCATCTCCTTTTCTTCTTTAATCGCTTCTTTTTCAAGAGGAGTCATGGCTTTTTCTGTTTTTTTGGCAGGAGGAAGAGGTTTTTGCGACAATATTTCTGCCATCATTCTGGAGAAAGTATCATTGGGGTTTATTTTTACAGCACTGTTAAAGGCTGTAACAGCTTCTCTTTTTTTACCAAGCCCATTGTATGCTCTTCCGAGAAGTCCAAAAGCCCAGTCATTTTCAGGATCAATAGTAACTGCTTTTTCTAAAACAGCTACAGCCTTTATAAATTGTTTTTTCTGTATAAAATTTTGACCTGAAATAGATAAATCAAATACAGTTTCTCCAAAAGTCAGGCCAGGAATCGCTATCAGGCCGTATGAAGATACAGCACCAAAAATACCATATTTTATAAATGCTCTTCTATCCATAAAACCCCTTGTTTTTTTAACTTGATAATTTCGTTAGTTCGGCTTTTTGATAATAGTATTTTAATATCTGTTTATATAAATATTTGGTTCTGCTCATATTTAATGCGCCCCACTGGCTCATTCCAACACCATGTCCATAACCTTTTCCTTTAAATAATATTCCTGTTTTTAGTTTACTCATAGAAAACATGGTGCTTTTTAATCTTGAGCTTCCTAAAGCAATCCTGAAATTATTACCTGATATAACAGAAGCCCCTTTGTCAGTTAAAAGCTTTATATTTAAAATTCTGCCTGATTTGGATCTCCCTTGATATGTCAAGGTGTCTATTTTACCAAAATCATAATTTGCCTTTTTAAGTTTACCCTCTATCTCTAAATATGTAAAAAAGCAGTCCCAGTCTCTTTTAGAAGAGTTGATGCTGAATCTATCAGGAATGCTGTTTAAATATGGAACATTGGCACTCCATACATTTTTTGGATCTTCTGTATATCCTCCGCTGTGTGAATGAAAATAGGCAATAATCAATCGTCTGTTACAGGTAAGTACTTCTCCTGCTGTAGCTTTTACAGCGCTGCTTGTCTCTTTTTTTTCTGCATCATACCCCCCGTATACCTGAGATGCTACGGTGGCTTCAATATCATATGGTTTATCAGAACTTTTTTCTTTTACATAAAGGGCATAGGTTCTGGCAGCAACAGCTTGAGCCATAAGAGCCTGCATCGGCCATGTATAAGGCATCTCTTTTGGAATTACTCCTAAAAGATACTGTTCCACATCTACATGATTAACAAAATCAATACCTGATGGCTTAACATCTATGGAGAAAAAGCCTCTGTATGCTTTGTTATTTACTTTTATTGAAAAAGAGGCAGAGGATAGATACAGTCTGCCTTTTAAGTTTACTCTAATACTGTTTATAAAAAGAGTGTTTTTTTGTAAACTGATATTAACATGTCCTTTATTATGATATAAAATCTGACCTGAATTTGATGATATCACTTTTATTGGTTTTGTGGAATCTAAATTAATATACTTACTGTTTTTTACTATTAATACTCTGATAGAAGTGTTATCTACATAGAGTTTTTCAGGTTGAACTTTTTGTTCTGTTTTTGTATTTATAAGGCTTTTTGAACTATCTGCCCAAACAAGTGCTGACTGAAACCGCATTCCTTCAGGGAATTTTTTTTTGTAATTTGTAAAATATTCATATGCCTTAACATAATTATTTTGTTCAAAGTAAATCATTCCGCAGTTAAAAATAGCATCTTGTTCAGAAAAAGTACCCGAATACTTTTTTATTAGTTCATTATATTTTTGTAATGCTGTTTTTTGCTGGTCAAGGTACAGACTGTATGTGTTGGCTGTAAAAAGAAGAGCTCTTGCTCTGTTGTTTTTATTTGTTGAATTTGCAATGATCTCTTTATACATTCCTATTGATTCAGGATATTTGCCACTGTTCAATAATTTGGCTGCTTTGGTAAAACCGTTTTTATCGTTATATTATGCCCATGCAGAACAGTTTGAAAATAAAAAAAATATTAAACTGCATACACTAAAAAGTAGTAAGGATTTTATACTGCTGTTTTGATTTGCTGACATAGAAATAAACTTTCTTTTATTTTGTTTTCATGGAAAAAGAACCATCCCATGAATCTTTTGGAGGATTCAGCATATACTCTTTGCATCTTAAAATCATTGTACCGCTCGGTCCGTCACCGGGTGTTATTTTAATAGCCATGTTAAATTACTCAATTGCTTTTTTCCAGTTTTTCTCCTGATACATGCAAAAGCCTTTTTCATATTCCATGGATGTTTTAAGGATGTTGTCATCTGTTTCTCCTGTAAAACCTGTGGGTTCGTAAATATTGACAGGTTCTTTTTTTCCAACAACATTAATATAATCAATTTTTCTGGCATTAATTTTGTCTTTTGAAGCTTTGTATGTGGATTCACAAATTAAAATATAAGTTCCGTAAATTTTATTAACTCCTTCAAGCCTTGCAGCTGTATTTACAGTATCTCCCATCATTGTATAATCCATTCTGGTTTTAGAACCCATGTTACCGACAACAGCTGTGCCGGAACAAAGACCTATCCTCATTTTTAATAATGGTCTGTTTTCTTTTGCCCATTTTTTTCTAAGATTTTTTAACTTTATCTGCATTTGCAAGCTGGCAGTAACAGTTGTTTTTGCATGGTTTTCCAAAAAATTTGGAGCTCCAAAAAAAGCTATTATGGCATCTCCTTCAAATTTATCTACAGTTCCTTCATGCAGCAGGATTATATCTGTCATTTCTGTTAAAAATTCATTTAAAAGGTCAACAAGCTCAACAGGAGTAAGTTTTTCTGAAATTCCTGTAAATCCCTGCAGGTCTGAAAAAAAAGCAGTAATGTTTCTGTTTTCCCCCCCAAGCTGCAGCATCTGATTTGATTCTGTAATTTTTTTTACAACTGCTGGTGCAAGATAAGTGGAAAAAGCGTTTTTAATGAATTTTTTCTGGTTTTCCTCTATTACGTATTTTTCAATGGTTATGACGAGGTAAGTCAGTAAAAAAAAGGTAAGCGGGTAAACCATATTTAGGATTATTCCATATTGTGAAAAAATAAACTGGCAAAAAACAATATATCCTCCAAAAAGAGAAATTGCTATTATAATACCTTTAAAGGCTGAAATTATAGGAATGGATAGAGCAAGGATCATGCAAAGGCATATAATAGCTGTAATATCAAAAAAAGATGCCCATTTTGGCATAAACAGGAAATTTTGTTTTAATACACTCTCTATTACATTTGCATGAATTTCAAGTCCTGGATAAACTTTTGAAAAAGGTGTTGCCCTAAGGTCGTAAATTCCGGTGGCAGTAGCTCCTATTAAGACTACTTTATCTTTAAAAATTTTACTGTCAGTTTTATTGTTTAAAATATCTGTTATGGATATATGGGGGAAGCTTTTCTCGTCTCCTATATAATTTACCATTATTTGTCCTACTTCATCTGTTGGTATCTCTCTATTTCCAATTATGATTTTTGTTATGCCAAAGTCCTGGATTTTGACTTCTAATGACTGATTAAAATATGCTGAAACAGCAGATAGAGATAAAGGTGAATAGAGGCTGTCCTTAAATTTAATTACACTGGGAATACGTCTTATTACTCCATCTATATCGGGGATTATATTAAAATAACCTGAAAAGTCAGTTTTTGATGATATCTCTTTAATATTTGATTCCACAGAGTTAGAAGTTAAAAAATATATGTTGTCGGGATTTTTTGTTTTAAAATGCACAAACTTGTATTGTGAGCTGATAATATTTTCCAGGTCAGCCTTTGGTACTGCCTGGTTTTTATCATGTCTGTTTAAATAGAAAAAATAGCCGAGTACTATTTTTGCACGGGATTTTATTACTGCTTTTGCAAGATTTTTATCAAATGTTGCACTGTTTTTTAAATTGTTTAAATATTTTATAAAGGTCTGGTTTTTTATACCCAGTAGTTTTGCTTTTTCCTTTATTTTATCAATATTATACAATAGTGTTTTATTTGATGGTTCGAAAAAGCCAATATCAAAAGCAATTACCTTTGCTCCGGCATCAGAGAGTTTATTAATAAGGAATGCAATTTTTGATCTTGGCCATGGCCAAGCCCCTTCATTATTAAGGCTT
>JASFBI010000445.1 GCA_030149595.1 Desulfobacterales bacterium | reverse complement strand
TTTATTGCTGTGCTTTCAGCTTCAAGATATTTTCAAAAGAAAAAAATACTTTTTGATGAACATCCATAATTATTCTCCTTTCCACTTGTTGCGAATATTATAACCCTGAGTTTTTTTGTTATTTTATTTATGTTCTTAGGAATACTCTTTTTTACAGGAGGTTCCTTAGGTATTATCAGATTCCCGGATTTTTTCACAAGACTCCACCCTGCAGGATAATTAGATACCATGGGATTATTGTTTACCATGGCCAGCTGTAGTCTTTACAATCTTAATAATTTTCTTGTCAGTTTAAAAATTATTTTTATTGTAGCATTTATATTTATAACAAGCCCCACAGCAACACACGCAATTGCTGATGCTGGATTACGAGCAGGACTTGTTCCATGGGTTAAAAAAGATAAATAAGCATTAATAAACTGTTACAAAATACAAAAAGATATTAAAACTATGATATGGCAAATTGATATAATAACTCTTATTATGGTAATTATAATCGCAATAGCTGTAATCAGTATAAAAAACCTTCTTTCTGTTGGAATACTTTTCGGAGCTTACAGTTTTATGATGTGCCTTTTGTGGGCAATAATGGGTGCAGTTGATGTAGCTTTTACAGAAGCCTCTGTTGGTGCAGGTGTTAGTACTGTTTTTCTAATTGCAGCTATTTTCAGAACATCAAGGAATTCAAAAGATTGAAAATTATTGGAATCATAACTGTTTTATTAAGCGGTACCATAATGATATTTAGTACCCTTGATTTCCCTGAATGGGGAGCTCCTCACTCTCCTGCCAACACACACCTCTCTGTCTTTTACATAAAAAACAGTATTAAAGATACTTCTGTCCCAAATATTGTAACAGCAATCTTAGCTGATTACAGGAGTTTTGACACCATGTTTGAAACCACTGTAATTTTTGCAGCAGGACTTGCCTGTTTTTTACTACTTAAAAATTTTACACACCCAAAAAAAGAGTATGCTTTATACAGACATATTCCCACAGGAATCACTTTAAAAATAAAAAAAACTGCTGATTTATCAGACGATACAAAATTATTTCAGCCCATAGATTCTACATGGGTTCCTTTTGACCTTGTAACACGCACAGCATCTGGTCTTATTGTTCCATTTATTCAAATATTTGCCTTATATGTTATAGCCCATGGCCACCATAGCCCAGGAGGAGGTTTTCAGGGAGGTGTTATTTTTGGGGCTGCCTTCATTCTTTTTGCTATAAGTTACAGCTTAAGAGAGTCTTTAAAAATTATCAGTGAAAAAACTGCTGCTATTTTAAGTTGTGTTGGTGTTATGATCTATGCAGGAGTAGGACTTTTATGTATTTTATCTGGATCAAATTTCTTAGATTATGGAAGTCTTTCTCAAATATTATTTACAGATCCAGTATCTGCAAGATCTTTGGCAATTTTATTTGTGGAAATCGGAGTAGGAGTTGCTGTAACAGGAGTTATGATATGGCTCTATTATAATATTTCATCTTCGGGAAAATATAATCAGGGGTTGTAATTTATGGACAAATATTTACTTTTCATTGTTTCAAAATTTAACTACTGGGGAGTAATAGTACTTATTATAATTGGTCTTTATGCAATAATAAGCAAACAAAACCTTATAAAAAAAATAATCGGTATGAATATTTTTCAAACAGCAATTATTCTTTTTTATGTTTCCATAGGAGCTAAAAAAAACGCAGCAATACCCATTCTACATCATTTAAATGAACACAGTCCAAAAATAAACCCTGATAATTTTGTAAATCCCCTGCCCCATGTTCTTATGCTGACAGCCATCGTGGTTTCAGTTGCAACCTTAGGCGTTGCCTTGTCTCTTGCCATAAAAATTTATCAGCAGTTTGATACTTTAGAAGAGAATCTAATCTGTAATAAAATTGCCAGTAAACAGTAATGGCTATAACTTTTAAATAATAAACAAATTATACCTATGAGCGAGCATTATCCTGT
>JASFBI010000127.1 GCA_030149595.1 Desulfobacterales bacterium | reverse complement strand
GGTGGACAAACCCTATTTCATTATCAGTAAGAAAAACAAAGATTTTACCATCTTCACTAAATTTATATCCACAGCCTTTATTGGGATGACTTAAAGCTATGGGTTCTATCAAGACAGAACCTATTTTAAAACTTTTAGGGCATCCTGTGCGATAAACTATTTTTGCACTTAAATCTGAATATCGCACAGGGAAATTTGGCGGTGATAGTATTCGTGTAATGGTTTTTTTTATATAACCATCAGGAAAGGGACATTTATAAATATAAAGAACTGCTCTGTTATCATAAATGGGCTTAAAAAAAGGAAACCCCATTAAATGGTCCCAGTGAATATGTGTAAAAAGAAAATGATAGGAAAATATTTTTTCATCTGTTAAGCATATACCAAGCCGTCTGATACCGGTTCCTGCATCAATAATAATTATATCATTACTTTTGGTTCTTATTTCAAGACAAGTAGTATCACCTCCGTATTTAATATACTTTTCTCCGGAAACAGGAATTGAACCGCGAGACCCCCAGCATTTGATAATCATTTACCCTCTTTTTCTAATTAAATTTGGATAGTTATAGATCTACCTCTCCTAAAACAGTATGCCAGATCCCTTCTCCTTCCCAGATTTTAATGATTTTTACCGGATATTTTGACAATTTATATAAAACTTCCTGGAATTGGGATCTTAACAGGCCTGAAAGAATAAAAACTTTTGTATTTAAAAACTCTTTTACAGCAATGATGTCTTTCATCACATCATAGTGAATATTTGTAATTAAAAGATCAACAGGTTGACAAATAAAGTCTTGGGCAAGTCCCTGGATAGAAATTATTCTGTTTTCAAAATTGTTTAAAAGTATATTATTGTAAGTAGTTTTTGCAGCAAGAAAATTAAAATCAACGGCAATAATTTTATCAATTCCTGATTTTGCTGCAGCCAAAGAGAGCAGGCCGGTTCCTGATCCCAAATCAGAAGCTGTTTTAATGTTATGTTTATAACATGCAAGTTCAATAGCTTCAAGGCAGTCTTTTGTGGTAAAATGTGTGCCTGTTCCAAATACTACACCAGGGTCAAGAATTATAGGAATTTTATTATGATCTGTATCTATTTTATTCCAGGGAGGATGGACAATAAAGCTTCCGATCTCAATAAATGGTTCTATCCCTCCCTGCCATTGATCATAAGCCATACTATAAGAATCTGCAAGAATGAGATGCGGCTGCTTTTTCAATAATATTTGAACTTCATTATCAGCCGGGCTGTCAAAAAAAAGAAACGATGAGTCCTCCTCCTGCCAGTTTCCTATAAAATTCTTGCCAAATCCCAAATCTTTCCTGTATTTTACCTGTCCTTCCAGATAGTAAATATAAAGAGTTTTATATGGTTTCTTCATTTTTAATCTATTATTTTGTCAAAAATTGTATACGCAGCTTTTATTGATTTACTATCTTCAGGCATTTCTACAGTTGGCTGACCATTTAAATCAAACTCATAAACCATCTGATCTTCAGGAATAGAACCTGCCAGTTCAAGTCCTGTTTCTTTTAGACGATTTAATATAATATCAGACAGAGGTTCTCTGGTTTGATTTATAATTATATAACTTTTTTTAATTCCTATATTCAAACTTTTGGCAAGCTCATTAATTCTGATGCCAGACTCAATACTTCTTCTTGATGTATCTGAAACAATAAGCAGAATATCTACATTTTTTGTGGTAAGTCTGCTTATATGTTCCATTCCAGCTTCATTATCCATAACAATATAAGGATAGTTGTCAGTAAGTTTTTCTAAAAATCCGGTAAGCAGTGTATTTGCAGCACAATAGCATCCAGAACCTTCAGGCCGTCCCATAACAATCAAATCATAACCATCAGATTCTGCTACAGCCTGTTCCATTTTCATTGAAATAAAAATATCTTTGGTCATTCCCCGGGGAACATTCCCTTTTTTCATCTCTTCTCTAACATCACCTAATGTATCTGTAACAGCAAACCCTAAAACCTCGTTTAAATTAGCATTTGAATCTGCATCAACAGCAAGAACCGGACTTTTTTCTTTTTTAACAAGATACTTTATCAACATTCCTGATACTGTAGTTTTACCAGTTCCACCTTTACCTGCAAGAGCAATTGAAAATGACATAAGAATAACTTCCTTTTAAATAAAAAGAGAATAAATGTATAATGAATTTAGTGTTCAAACGGAAACAGTCCTTTTTTTAGGCCGCTGGATCATATAAAAATTTTAATCTTCCTTGACCTTGACGAAAAAATCTGATTTTCATTCAGACACTATTTAAACATATATAAATATATGTTTTCTTTTTTTTTTATATATTAATATTTATCTTAATACTTTACTTACTTAATTGTCATAAAATAGTAAGTATACTTTTTATCGTTCATAGATTACAATAGTAAAGATATATTTTAACAAATCATTAGTATTCTTATATAGATATTTTTAATATAAAAATCCAGACAGGTTATAGATGAAAAAAAAGCAACCCAATTCTTTATCTGAAAATAAAGAGATATACAAAGCTCTTTATTTAAATATTCCCATTGAGACAATTGTTGTTGATAAAAACGCACAAATTATAAAACATAACTGTACAAAAACATGGGTTGGAGATAAACCTCCCAAAATCAATGACTTTATGTTTATTGATTATATAAAAATAAAAGATAGAGATATAAATGAAAAACTTTTAAAATGTTTGAAAAAACCTGTTTTAAAAGAGTTTCCAAATATTAAATACAATAACAAATTTCTTCATCTAAAAATTGCTCCATTTTTAGATGGAGCAGTAATTACTTTAACTGATGTAACAAATACAGAAAAAATAAATCAAGAACGTCTTCGTCTTGAAATAGCTATAGAGCAGATAAGAGAAGGTGTTGCCATAATTAATATAAACGGAACAATTGAATATGTAAATAAAGCTTTTAAAAAAAATACCGGTTACAAAAACGATGAATTGATAGGAAATAATTTACTGCTTATTGAAGGTGAAAAGCATAATACTCTGTTTAAGACTGAAATTAAAAAAGTTCTTTTAAACAACCAGAGATGGATAGGAAGACGTAAGTGTAGAAAAAAAGATGGAAGTTTTTATGATGTTGAATTAACTTTTTCACCAATAAAGAATGAAAGCGGAAAAATATGCAGATATATTTCCGTAAGAAGAGATATAACCCGTGAAAATCAGCTTGAACTTATGTTAATTCACGCACAAAAAATGAAAGCTATTGGAACTTTAGCCGGAGGTATTGCCCATGATTTTAACAGCATATTAGGCTCTATTGTTTTAAACACAGAACTTGCATTAGAAGATATCTGTCCAGATACAGAAACAGAGTACTCTCTTAAACAGGTTCTAATAGCAAGCAAAAAAGCAAGAGATCTTGTAGAGCAAATGTTGACTTTTAGTAAAAACTCTGAGGTTGAGCAAAAAATAGTAAAAATTTCTACAATAGTTAAAGATATATTAAAAATGTTAAGATCCATGATTTCTTCAACAATAGAAATAAAACAATCCATAGATAATGATACAGGAAATGTTTTAGCAAATCCGGTACAGATTCAACAGCTTGTTATGAACCTTTGCAGTAATGCAGCACAGGCTATGAAAAATGGAGGAACACTGTATATTAAACTTGAAACAATCAAAACAGATGAACTGTCCAGACTGTCCGGTATAAAAACAGATAACTTAATTAAACTTACTGTAAAAGATACAGGAGACGGAATATCTAAAAAAGATGTTGAAAGAATTTTTGATCCTTTTTTTACAACTAAACGAATAGGAGATGGTACAGGTCTTGGACTTTCTGTTGTTCATGGTATTGTAGTAAGCCATAACGGATATATTACAGTTGAAAGCAAGCAAAAAAGAGGGTCAGTTTTTGAGGTTTTTTTACCAAAAGTAGAAAATGAAACCAGTTTAAAGTAAAAATAAACCGGTTTTTATATTAAGCAGTTAGGCATGTAGATATTATAAAAGTTTAGAATTTAATTTGTAGTACATTCAGCAATCGTTCGCATTAACCACCTGTGAACGATTGCTAAGTTTTAGAACAGATGTGCGTTAAAAAACCAACTTTAAAATTTACTACTCATATGACATGTAATATAAGTTTTCAATTTTTTCAGGATTATTCAAGTTTGCTGTAACATCCACATTAAAAAAATCCTCGACAGGTTTAAAAATTTCAGGATTTTTATCTTGTACTTTTTTTGCAATTTTCAGAATTTTTTCAACTCCTTTTCTGGTCATTTTTCCCAAAGGAGATCTGCACTTCCCTGAAGGCATCTCAAGTATTGCCATAAGAGTTTTAATTCCAAGGGGATTTCTTGCTCTGCACAAAACATCGCCAAAAGAGGATGTCTCTTTGGTATTAACCGTTACAATATCATAAAGAGGAGCAAGTGCATCATCTAATTTTTTAGCCTCTAAAAATTTTTTTTGCCCAAGAAGACTTACTAAGTCTGAAACTGCTTTTGGAGCTATATTGGAAACCACAGAAATAACTCCACAACCTGAAATACTTTCTTTTGACATCATTTCATAGGTGAAGCCATCATCTCCTGAAAATATCGAAAAATTTTGACCACAGCAATCACGGGTTTTTATCATATTTTCAATATCCCCAGTGGCCTCTTTTACTGTATTTATATTTTTAAAATTTTTATTTAATATACCCATATCTTCTGGAAATAATTTAGCACCTGTTCTACCTGGAATAATATAAGGTATTATTTCAATTTCAGGAAAAGCTTTTGCTACCGGTTCAATATATTCTTTTCTGATTTCAAGGGAACTTGGGCCATTATAATATGGATCAACAAGTAAAACAGCGTCAACGCCCAGTGTACATGCATGTTTTGTAGCTTCTATCGCTTCATTTGTATTATTACTTCCTGTGCCTGCAATACAAATACATCTATTTTTACATTTTCCTGCAATTTTTTCTATAACAATATTATGTTCTTTCCAGGATAGCGTTGGGCTTTCTCCGGTTGTTCCCACAGCCAATATACCATCAACACCATTTTGTATCTGAAAATCTGAAAGTTTCTCCAGACCCTCTATATCAACTCCGCCATTTTTAAATGGAGTTATAAGTGCAGTATAACATCCTTTTAACATTTTACCCCCTTATTACAAATATACTTAAAAGTATATTTGTTTAAGTTTTAATATACCAGCTGCTACTTAGTGCCTGAATGAAAACAGTCTTTTTCGCAGGTTTCTCTGTCAGATTAAAATTTTAACCTTCCTTGATCTTGATTAGAAAACCTGGTTTTTATTCAGAAACTGCTTAATTTTATTGTAACAAACTGTTACAAAGCACTAACTTATACAATTTATGCATTGAAAATTAATTTTGACTACAGACTGTGAAAAAATATCACATTATAATCTGTCTATATAAAAACATTGTTACTGCGTAAGTTTTTTCAAAAATTTTAATAAATTACAAGTTTTTTTTACTAATACTCTTAAAGTTGACTTTAAAGACTCTGTGATTATCCTTTTAAAAGAAATAAAAAATATAAAACCTGCAAATTTATTAGGTTTAATAGAAAAGGAGATATAAATGAGATTTGATAAATTTACAATAAAATCACAGGAGATAGTACAGCAGGCTCAATCGGAAGCTTTAAATCAAAATCATCAGCAGATAGACCCCGAGCATCTGCTTTTTGTTATGTTAAAGGAAAAAGAGAGTATTGTCAGATCCATGATAAGAAAACTTGGCATTTCTCCTGACAGCATATTAAATGAACTTCAACTTGTAGTGGGAAAAATACCTTCTGTAACAGGTGGTGGTGTAAATCAGACATATATTTCAAAAAGAACAAAAGATATATTAGATACAGCTTTTTCAAATGCTGTTAATATGAAAGATGAATATGTCAGTATAGAACATATTTTTATTGCACTTGCCGAAGAAAAAGATGGGAATGCAAGTAAAATACTCGCAAAGTACAAAATTACAAAGGAATCTATTTTAAAAACTCTTATTGAGTTCAGGGGAAACCAGCGAATTACAGATCCAAATCCCGAAGAAAAATACCAGGCCCTGGATAAATTCAGCAGAGATCTTACACAACTTGCACACATGGGGAAACTTGATCCTGTTATAGGCAGGGACGAAGAGATAAGGAGGGTTGTTCAGGTTCTTTCAAGAAGAACAAAAAACAATCCCGTGCTGATAGGAGAACCTGGTGTGGGAAAAACAGCTATTGTAGAAGGC
>JASFBI010000126.1 GCA_030149595.1 Desulfobacterales bacterium | reverse complement strand
GTATTAGACGGAGCTATACTGGTTCTTTGTGCTGTTGGCGGTGTTCAGTCACAGTCTATTACAGTTGATACCCAAATGAAACGGTATAATGTGCCTAGAATCGCTTTTGTAAATAAGTGTGATAGAAACGGTGCAAATCCTTTTAAGGTGATTGAGCAATTAAAAGATAAATTAGGTCATAATGCTGTTGCCATGCAGATACCTGTTGGGCTTGAAGCAAAGTTTGAAGGTGTTGTTGATCTGGTTTGCATGAAAGCTTTTTACTTTGATGGTGAGAATGGCGAAACGGTAAGAGAGGATAGTATTCCTGAAGATCTTCTTTTGTTAGCAAAAGAGAAGAGAGAGGATCTGATTGATGTGGCATCTATGTTTTCCGATGATCTTATGGAAGCAGCTTTAGATGATGTTGTTACAGAAGAGCTTCTGATTGCTGCTGTGAGAACTGCAACTCTTCAAAGGGCGATTACTCCGGTTTTTATTGGATCTGCATATAAAAATAAAGGAGTTCAGCCGTTACTTAATGCAGTAGAGTATTATCTTCCCTGTCCTTCTGAGGTTGAAAATAAAGCTATAAGTCTGCGGGATGAAGAGGATGTTCTGTTGTCAAGTTTAGTGTCTGATTCTGTGGTTGCCCTGGCATTTAAACTTGAAGACGGGCAGTATGGTCAGCTTACATATATTCGTGTTTATCAGGGATCTATCTCAAAAGGAGATACTTTGATAAATGCTCGTACAATGAAGAAGGTAAAGATAGGCAGGTTGATCCGTATGCATGCAGATCAAATGGAGGATATAGACTCTATTTCTGCAGGTTATATTGGTGCTCTTTTTGGTGTTGATTGTTCCTCTGGAGATACACTTTTTTCAAAGGATATGGAGTATGGAGTATCAATGACTTCCATGTTTGTGCCTGAACCTGTTATATCTCTTGCTATTATGCCTTTAGATAATAGTTCCCAGATAAAAGTATCCAAGGCGCTAAACAGGTTTACTAAAGAGGATCCCACATTCAGGGCAAGTGTAGACCATGCAACAAATGAAACAATTATTGAAGGCATGGGCGAGCTTCATCTTGAGGTATATATTGAACGTATACGAAGGGAATATAAGGCCTCAGTTGAGACAGGTAAACCCCAGGTGGCATATAAAGAGACTATTACCAGGAAAGCTGAGTTTGATTATATTCATAAAAAACAGACAGGTGGGGCAGGACAATATGGCCGTGTTGCAGGTTATATGGAGCCTGTTTCAGATAAAGAGTTTAATTTTGAAAATAAGATAAAAGGCGGATCAATCCCGACCCAGTATATATCATCCTGTGAAAAAGGTTTTTTGAGTTGTATGGGAAAAGGGCCTATGATGCAATTTCCTGTAACAGGAGTAAATATTGTAATCAATGATGGGGCATCACATGCAGTTGATTCATCTGAAAAAGCTTTTACAGCTGCTTCTCAGGGAGCTTTTCGTGCAGCTTATTCCAAAGCTAAACCGGTTATTAATGAGCCTATTATGAAGGTTGTTGTTGAAATGCCCACTGCATTTCAGGGGACTGTTATGGGGCTTTTAAACCAGCGAAGAGGTATAATAGTTGGAGCTCAGGAAGATGGGAAGCTGACTGTTGTGGAATCACAGGTTCCTTTGGCAGAGATGTTTGGTTTTTCAACTTTTTTAAGATCCTCAACCCAGGGACAGGCTCAATTTACAATGGAATTTAGTTCTTATAAGAAAGTTCCTGAATCTTTGGTTGAGCAGATAAAGTTAGATGTTGCTGAAAAGAAAAAAAATATAGCTTAATACTGTATTGTGCCGGCAAAAAATTTTTTTTAAAATCCATGATTAATATTTATTACAGGCAGTTTTTATTCAGACAATATGTATTAATCAATAAGAGCTAATTAAATCAGGTTATTATTTTTTGTTAATGAATATAAGAAAAAAACCTAAAGTAGATTGCAAAAGCTGTAAATCAGGTTTTTGTAAAATATTTTATTTAAAAAATTGGAATTATACAATGTTGAGACAGGACTTTTTATCAAATAATATATTAAATATTTTGAGAGAAAAGCATGGTCATTATTTATCTGCTGGAGAATTTGGGGCTGTATTATCAAGGGCTGGAGTTGGAAAAACTGCTCTTTTGGTTCAGATTGCCATAAACGAGATGCTTTTACATAAAAAAGTTTTACATATAAGTCTTAATAATCCTGTTGAAAAAGTAAAGCTGTGGTATAGTGAAGTTTTTAAAAATTTATGTGACAGTGATTATGATGTACGGCAGGTGAGTGTTTTATGGGAAGATATTATTCGTCACAGGTTTATAATGACGTTTAATACAGGGGAGTTTAGTCTTTCCAAGCTTGAAGAAAGGCTTACAGATCTCTCTAAAGAGGATGTTTTTTTACCTGATGTTTTGATAATAGATGATTACCCATTTGATAAAGCAGATAAAAAACAGCTTGGTGATTTAGAAGAGTTTATGGGTAAAAAATACAGTGTATGGTTTTCTGTCAGAAAACATCGCAAAGAAGATAGTGAAAATCATAATAATATTGCAGATATCTTAAATGATTTTAGTCTTATCGTTGAATTTGAACCATCATCTGAAAAGATTATTTTAAACATTACTAAATCAGGTAATAAAAAAAAACAGGAGTCAGATATTTGTCTTGACCCTCATACCATGCTGCTTAATAAACAGTAGCTGTACCCGTTTTGCAGGAGCTTGATTGTACTCTGTTTTTGTTAATGTATGTTGAAAAAACGTATATAATGGAAGTACCTGTTTTGTTTTGGTGCTTCCTTTACTTCTATTAATTATTTTTTTCATTACCTGCTCTTGATGTCAAAATGGAATGGCTGCTTAAAAGCTATATTTAATTAACAATACCGCAAATAAGTCTGAAATGCTTGTGCCATGGTGGTTAACAAAAAATTATACAAAAATATTTATTAAAGAGCCGGTAATGCTTTGTTTTGTTGATACAATGAAGCTTTTTTTATTGTAAACTGTATAATCTGTTTTAAATTTTTCAAAATATCTGTAATTTTTATTCTGGGTATAGCTCTCTCTGTTTTTCAAAGGACTTTGATCGACATTTAAATCTGAAGTTAGCTTTGGAGCAGTAGTAATATTTTTTTGCTGGTATGGTATAAGCTTGTATTCAGGTTTTATATCCATAATAATTTATTCTAACATAGTTTAGTGATTTTTTTTATTATCTTCTGAATGCTGCAACTCCTGATATAGTAGTATTTACTGTAATATTAGATGCATTGGTCCCTTCATTATGAAAAGAGTAAACCATTGCTGCACCTTCTCCTGTTTTGCCTGTAAAACGGCCTGCTATTACTCCTTTGTTTGTTTCTCCTGCACCGCTTCCTGTGGTGATTATGTTAAGATTTGATTTGTCATCTGTAAAAAAAGCAGGCCCTTCTCCATGCTCTATAGATATATTGGATGCAGCTGCGTTTACAGTAATGTTTGCCACAGACAGATTTATTGCTGTATTTATTTTCATGTTTGTAAAATCTGCTGTTAATGATGCTGAGTTAATAGAACCAACATTACCGTGATTATCTGTGGGGCTTGTTCCTCCGGCAAAAGCATAGTTATAGGTACCGCTTATGGGAAGTCCTATTGGAGTAGATGTTTCAGGACCTGCTATATAATGAATATCAGGAGGATTAAACAGAGGTGACATGTCAGTGTTGTCTTTCCTGTATTTTGCACTTATGGTCCCATTTGACCACCTGCCCCAGGATATTCCTGTTGTTGAATCCATTCCAGCATCAAAAAGAGAACATGAGCCTATTCCCAGTCTGACAGGAATGGGTTTGTAAAAACTGCTGCCTGGATTAGTTGATTGTGGAACATATGTGTTAAAAGCTGTTATATTGCCTTCTGTTTTTGAAATTACTGATGTTTGGTTTGGGGCTCCTTCTAATATAAATGTTTCAGGCATTGGAGTGCGGGGGTCATAACATGAAAACCCTATAAATTGAACTGGTATGTCTGTATTTTGTATGGGGCCTGAAAAGGCAGTTGTGCCAATAACATTGTCAGTGTCTGATCCTAAATTATAGCTGATATAAGCACCGTTTGCACCTCCACCTGTCAATGCTCCGTCAATATGTCCCCATGTGTTGGTTTGGTCACCGTTTATACTAACACTCATTTGAGAAAAGGTGTCGTAAGTATCAGCATGGAATGATTCGAAATTTATGGGCATGTCCTGAACATCTGCTATCCAGTTGTTGCTGCCTATATTCAGATTAAGATAAAGAGAAACACTTTGACGGGAAAAATCAACGGAAAGAGAGGTTGAATTGATTGATCCAGTATTTCCGGCATAGTTTGTAGGCAGTGTTCCACCATCGTAAACATAGGTGGCAGTGCCTGTTAAAATTGATGGTAAATATACTGGAATGCTGCCTTGTGCATGTATCCAGTGTATGGTTTTATTATAGAGCTGTTCGTCATAGGATTGTGTTGTGCCGAACTCATCTACATATAAAGTGGAAATATATTCAGCACTCATTGTTCCGAACTGTATTTTTGTTTTATCAAAGGAGTTGGCTGAGTTATTTTGGGCGTTGTAATAGTTGATGATTTTAAGCTCATTTGGGGAATTATACCCCAAAAAATTATCAGTTTTCCAGCCTGTTAAATTATTGTCAGAATCTATGGTTAATTGATTTATATTTCCAAAGAAACCCCATCCCTGATAGGTTGAAATTATTGATCCTGTGTGAAAATTATAGGATATTGTTTGTGTTTGGATTTGATCTGTAACCGGGGTTGTGCTGCCTGTTTGATCTGTTATTGTTGAGCCAGTTATATTTATTGTGGTGTTGTTTTCTCCTGTTCCTGTGATTATTTGCTCTATTTGTGTTGTGTTTTCATATATATGTGATTCTGTGTTTTGACCTGTTATTGTTTCAGATATAAATTCATTGTCTGTAATTTGATATTCATTGTCAAAAGATTCGTTTTCTGTTGCCTTGTTTGTGTTTGTTTGTTCACTGTTATCAGATTTATCTTTTGTAGACTGATTTGCTGTTTCTTTGTTATCTTCTTCTTTACTGTTTTCTTTATCTGTAAAGCTGCCGGTAAATCCTGGTTTGTAAAATTCAGGTATTGCAGATAATTTTACAGGTTTTACATTGGCATTTGGAGTAAAGGCTACCTGGTTGGCAGTAACTGTTATAGTTCCCGTTCTGTTTTTGATATAGGTTTTTCCTGAATTTACTTTTTCATATAGCCCTGGTTTGTATTTGGCAATTGTACCTTTATAGGGTTTTGGTATATACATAGGCTCGTGATCTGTACCTCTGATTCCTATTGTAGCAACAGGAGTTTTGACTTTGTAGCTTGTGCTGTCAGTCTTTCCTATTATTCCTGTTATAGCTCTGAATCCTCCCTTTAAAAGAGAAAAAATGCTTTTCCCGTTTTTTTTGTTTTTATCCGGCATCCTGTAGTTGTCTAATTTTAAACTGGTATTGGGTCTTATTGATAAAAAAGCACCATCTATCATGCGAAGTTGGGCAGAAGAACGGTTGGAGCATGTAACTGTTTCTCCTTTGTTAATATTTTTGCCTTTTTCAGCTTTATAACTGTTTCCTGAAGTATCTTTTACTTCTACATTTCCATTTACAAAAATAAATTTCCCAGCAGATTTTCCAAAAGAGTGATTTACTGGTAAAATAAAAAATATTAATAAAATAAGAAGAGTAAGGTTTTTTGAACAGATATATATTTTTTGCATAATATAATGGTTCTCCTTAATTAAAATCATATCTTAAATTAATAAATATTGTCGAAATATCGTATTCATAAAGCAAGATATTGCTTTTATTATTTGAGTACTGACCTTTGGCAGTTAAAGAAAGATTTTTTGAAAATTTCCATGTACAACCAATTATTCCACTATATAGATAATCCATGCGTGTTTCCATGAATGCTATATTTTCTTTATCATAATTATTTATCTGAAAACCAAGAAAGGAAAAAAGCCTTACACTGTTTATAATATTAATTTCACCCCCTGCCCGAAGGCCGAATATGGTGTTTCCCCCGTCTGCACGCATATTTTTATCTACGACATTTCCTAAAAAGCAGCTTGCAGTTAATGTGGGCTGTTTTAAGTTTTGTATTACATGAATCCATGTTGAGCCAATAAGAATCTGATCAACATTGTTTTCAAAAATATCCGGAAAGCGTATTGAATTATATTGTACAAACAGAGAGTACAAATCAAAATTG
>JASFBI010000125.1 GCA_030149595.1 Desulfobacterales bacterium | reverse complement strand
ATTCAAGAATCTGAGTTAAAAAATGAATCTGATCTACGTTTAAAAATAATACGCCATTTTTCATCCCCGATGCCACAAATTGAGCAAGTAGATAACCCAGTTGATCTATGCGATTCTGACTTTGAACGTGACATATATCAACGGCTAATAGAAAAAGGATATAACGTCACACCCCAAGTAAAAGTCGGAACATTTTCAATTGATTTGGTTGTTGAAGGAGAAAATGACCAAAGGTTGGCAATAGAATTAGATGGTGATAAGTATCACCCTCCTGAAAAATGGATGGATGATTGGAAACGACAACGCACTATGGAAAGAGTTGGCTGGACGTTTTGGCGGTGCTGGGGTTCAAGCTATATCATAGACCCAGAAGGGTGCATTGATGATTTGATAAGTGTGTTTAATAGTATGCAGATACTTCCATGTAAAGGTGGTAGTAGCGAGAATATTTATACTGAACAACGAATATATGAAAAAGAAATTGAAGTGAAAAATGATGAGCTTGATTTTGACTTAGTGGAGAATTGAATAAAAAACATTAAAAAAGCCTGCTTAGAAAAGATGTTTGTATAAAAATTAGAGAATGAATTATTATGAAAAGTAATGCAAAAGAATATTTAAAAGAGTTTGCAATCTCTCAACAAGGCTGGTTAAAAGCTTTAATTTATGATGCCATTGAAAGTAATGGTAATGTAACAAACGAAAGAAAAAATAAAATATTCAAACATTTAACAGATGGTGCTGATTTAAATGTTACTGAGCCAAATATAAATGAAGAGGATTTAGAATCAGAAATATACATAACAAAACTTATCCATAAATCTGGTGTTAATGCTTTAAAAGAGAATCAAACTATAAAATTCACTAAAGATGTAACAATTTTATATGGTTTAAATGGTGCAGGGAAAAGTAGTTACTTCAAAGTACTAAATGAGATTGTTGGAGGTAATCAAAAAAAAGAGATATTGCCAAATATTTATGCAGAAACAACAAAACCAATTGAAATAGAATTGAAGTTTGAGGAAAAAGGTAAGCAAAGTCAAACAATTAATTGGAATGGTAGTAATCGTTCTTTTGATTTGCTAAACAAATGTAAAGTATTTGATACTTCATACCTAAAGGGACTATTAGAAACAAGAAAAGCTGTTGAATGCGTAATAGACGAAGTGCTTTTTAATAATCAACTACCGACAAAATATAGCAATAAAAATAGTAGAATAGCTTGGGGCGAACTTAAAAAATTGAATAATGATAGTGTTACCATTGATAAATTAGAAACTCTTCACGGAAGATTATCAGGCGGAGCAATGCACAATGGAACAGAAAACGAAGAAAACCCTATTGAAATCCAAGAATTTAATACAATGATTTCTGATATTGAAACCATATTAGATCCGAGTGACCAATGAAAAAAAATCAACTCATAATATATCAAACAGAAGACGGCCAAGTCAAAATAGAAACCCATTTTAAAAATGAGACCGTATGGTTAAATCAAACACAAATAGGCGAACTATTTCAAAAGTCGAAAGCTACCATTAGCGAACATATTAAGAATATATTCAAAGATGGTGAGTTGGAGAAAGAACTGGTTGTTCGGGATTTCCGAACAACCACTCAACACGGTGCAATCGAAGGAAAAACTCAAACGAAGAGTGTAAAGCATTACAATCTCGATGTGGTTATTTCGGTAGGTTACCGAGTAAAATCACACAGAGGTGTGCATTTCAGAAAATGGGCAACAGCACTTATCAAAGAATATTTGATAAAAGGCTTTGCAATGAACGATGAACTGCTCAAAGAAGCAGGAGGCGGAAACTACTTTGATGAGCTTTTAGCTCGTATTCGTGATATTCGTTCATCTGAAAAGGTGTTTTGGCGTAAGGTTTTAGATGTTTACTCAACAAGTATCGACTACGACCCAAAAACAGAACAATCTGCAATGGTATTTAAAACCATCCAAAACAAAATGCACTGGGCAAGTCACGGAGAGACAGCAGCCGAGACTGTTTATAAAAGAGTTGATTCCTCAAAAGAACATATTGGACTAACAAATTTCATAGGCGAAGTTCCAACAAAAAAAGAAGTTGAAATTGCTAAAAATTATCTTGCAGAAGATGAATTGAATATTTTGAACCGAATGGTGACGGCCTTTTTAGAAATTGCCGAAATCCAGGCCTTAGATCGTACGCCAATGTATATGAGCGATTGGATAAAGCAATTAGATAATTTTCTAAAATTAACCAATAAAGATATTTTGCAACATTCGGGAACTATTAGCCATCAGCAAGCCATAGAAAAAGCCCATAGTGAATACGCAAGTTATAAAGAGAAAATAAAGAATCGAATCACCCAAGTTGAAAAAGATTTTATCAAGCAAATTGAAAATAGAGCTAAAGGCTTGAAAAAATAAAAGGAGATTGTCCCCTATGGTTTTAGATAATAAATTAAACATTACCAATGATGTAGAACTTGCAAGAGTCGAAGAGAGACTCAGTAAATCAAAAGCAAACAAGCTTTTTAAAAGTGTTTTTTTGGACAGACTCAAATCAGGGAGTTTTCAGGCATTGGCTGATATTCATCATTATCTTTTTGGTGAAATCTATGACTTTGCCGGTAAAATTCGCACTGTTAATATTGCAAAAGGCAGTTTTAGGTTTGCCTCTGTTGTTTATCTCGAAACTTCCTTAAAAAATATAGAAGCGATGCCTCAATCAACCTTTGATGAAATTATTGAAAAATATGTGGAAATGAACATTGCCCACCCATTCAGAGAGGGTAACGGACGAAGCACTCGAATATGGCTTGATCTGATTTTGAAAAAGGAGCTGAAACAGGTTGTTGACTGGAGCTGTGTTGATAAAGATGATTATCTGCTTGCTATGGAACGAAGCCCGATTAAAGATATTGAAATTAAGCTTTTACTAAAACAGGCTTTAACAGACAAAATAGATGACAGTACACTCTATATGAAAGGTATTGATGCAAGCTATCACTTTGAGGGCTATATCCTTTCTAAAACCGAAGATCTTGAGGATGAATAAATGATATTTACCAAAGAAGCCAAATTTGAAAAAGCCTTAATACTTGAACTCTTAAAAAAAGGTTGGGAAAATAACGAATACTACAAGGCAGGACAATCAAAACCCTGCCTTGTCCACATTAATCAGCAAAAATCGCCGAACCAGGCACTTCACTTGACCCGCTAAACAGCGCGTTTTTTTTTTGGGGTTTATCCAAGCCTTTCCTCTCCCCTGCGAGGCTTGGTGCCAATTCATGGGCGGGCAAAAGTGAGCTTAGTCATTATTTTGTTGTTTCTTAATAGTCAATGATCTAAATAGATAAAAGATAGTTTTATTTCCCTATATTTTTAAAAATTTACCGTTTTACAAAATAGTTATATTACAAAAAAGGAGATACGTTGTATGAATAAAAAACTGATATTTGTTGCCATATTGGGCTTGTGCTTTACAGGTTGTAAAGAAACAAAAGAAGTTAAAAGAGAACTAAAAACATTAAATGACAAATTTAGTTACGCCATGGGAGTACAGGTAGTTGAGAGTATTAAAACCATTAAGACAGAAATAAATCATGATTATTTTATTATGGGTATTAAAGATTCTTTTGAGAACAGAGAGTTTATAATATCTAAAAAAGAGATGGCTTCTATTCGTAAGGAAATTTTTGGTAAAGAGAGAAAAAAATATATCCAGAAAATGAGGGGCGTTTCTAAAAAAAACAAACTGGACCAGGATAAATTTCTGGCAGAAAACAGGAAAAAAGATGGGATAACAACAACAAAATCAGGTTTGCAATATAAAATTATAAAAAAAGGAGATGGCCCCATACCTGTGGCCAGTGATAAAGTGACTGTTAATTACAGAGGTACTCTTTTAAACGGAGAAGAGTTTGACAACTCCTATAAGCGTGGAAAACCTGCTTCTTTTATGGTTAAAGGTGTTATAAAAGGGTGGACTGAGGCATTGCAGCTTATGCCTGTTGGCAGTAAGTATAAACTATTTATTCCTTCTGAGCTTGCCTATGGCAAAAAAGGTGCAGGAGCAAAAATAGATCCAAATTCAGCACTGATTTTTGATATAGAGCTTTTATCTATAAAAGGCAGATCATCGGATAAAAAATAGTAACAACTTACCTGTAGATTTTTTTAAAAAATCTACAGGTTGTTAAAAAAACACTCAAATTTTTAAAAACAGCCATGAATAATAATTATTATATTGCCTACAATCCTTTAACATACAGTTTGATGGATATAATAAGCAGTACTGACCTGTCTCCCTGCTCCATAATATCCTATCTTACAGGCAAAGATGTAACAAAGCTAAACAGGGATAACTACCTTGACTATACTGTTTTTTTAAATACCTTCCAGCGTAAAGGTCTGGTTGAAACACTTGCAATAGAGAGCTATGCTCTGGTTTATATAGCTAATCAGATAGCTAAGGTAAAAAAAAGAAGTAAGATTTTTTTAATTGACGGGAAAAGAAAAAATTTTAAAGATGTAATTTCTACTATGAACTCTTTGCCAAAAGGTATTTTTATAACAACCATGAGTTCAAATTTTCCCACAGCAGCAGTAATAGCCATTGTTTTAAATCATGCTAAAATACCTGTTGTAATTGGGGGCATTCATGTTTCAACAACTCCTGAAGATGTAGATCTGTATATAAGAAAATATTGCCCATTTCCTGAGCTTATCTCCATAGTAAAAGGTGCGGGTGATTTTGAGGTGATATCTGAAGTTATTAAAAATATAGATAATTTTAGCCTTAAAAAAGAGTATTCAGGTCATTTGATGGTAGAAAACAGAACATGGGGAAACGAAAACAATATAGAGTTTATGGAGCCCCTTAAAATTCCTGTTCTTAATAAACTACCTGTGATAAATAAAACAGGTATTAGAAATTTTAAAATAAATCCGGTGACACCATATGTTGGTTGTCCATTTTCCTGTAAATTCTGTTCTATATCCACACTCCCGAAAAAGCAGCGGAAATTTATCATAAGAGATGCTGATGATTTTATTGCTGAACTGTTATATATTCAAAAAAACAAAATTGATCTTACAAATCGTTATTTTTTTTTCCTGCCGGATAACCTGCTTTTTGGAGGAGAAAAATTAAAATATCTGCTGGACAAAATAATAGCAAGCAGGCTTAAAATTAATTATGCAGCTCAGATTTCTATTGAAGTTGCTGATGACAGTTATTTATTAAAAAAACTCAGACTATCAGGAGCCACACATTTTTTTATTGGCTTAGAATCCCTTGACATTGATAATTTAAAATATATAGATAAAAATGTTACAAAAAAAATCATAAAAAGTAAAAAAAGTGTAGCTCAATACTATTCGGAAAAGATAAAAAAGATTCAGTCCTTTGGAATATCAATTCATGTATCATTTGTATTCGGCCTGCCCTATGTCTATTTTAAATCTTTAAATAACCATACAGGAATAGATGTTGCGCTTTTTTGTCTGGAAAATAAAATTGGAATTCAGCCAAGCTCACTAACAGACCTGCCGGGATCAATACTCTTTGAGTTAAGCCATAAAAATAAAAATTATCTTTAAGTGGGCAAAGGATCCATGGAGTACTTTGTCTCTTTGTGCCTTACAGATCTTGGAGAGACAAACCGGCATCCACCTGATTCACTTTACAACAGCCCTCTTGTTGTAGCTTTTCTGGCATATGAAGCAGTAAAACTTGTTGGTCATCCTAAAAAAGCCATTAAAAACTCTTTTTCAAGTGCTTTAAAATCATTTCTAAATCCAACAAAGCAGGGATCAAGCAATATTTATGAACGTATGCAGGACAGCTTGTGTTCCTTTATATCCCAGGTAGCAGTAAGTCTTTATAAAGTGCAGGGGGAGAGCCTGGGATATACACAAAATGGGATTTCCGGAGTATTTGAAAGACTCTATGGCAATGAAAAAAATCCATATATAAGAGAAATATTTAAACTTTATGTAAAACAGTTTGAAACACCACCTGCATCCATACTGTATAAATATTTAAGTATTTAAAATCTTATGAAATTAATAAACAAAAAAAACCTGCCGGAAATTTAATTTCCAACAGGTTTGATTATGTTTGTTAAATTATGGCGGTAGCGACGGGACTCGAACCCGCGACCTCCGGCGTGACAGGCCGGCGTTCTAACCAGAGCTGAACTACACCCCCGTATTTTTGATTTTACTATTTGTCTGGTAGGCGGAACAGGGCTTGAACCTGTGACCCTCGGCTTGTAAGGCCGATGCT
>JASFBI010000124.1 GCA_030149595.1 Desulfobacterales bacterium | reverse complement strand
GTCTTCATCATCTTGTTTACGAAGTTGTAGATAACAGTATTGATGAAGCCATGGCAGGCTATTGCAATGAAATAAATGTTACAATTCATACAGATAACAGTGTCAGTGTAAAAGATAATGGCAGAGGAATACCTGTTGGAATACACCAAAAAGAAAAGATTCCTGCTTTGGAAGTTGTATTAACCAAACTTCATGCAGGAGGTAAGTTTGATAATGACTCCTATAAGGTTTCAGGGGGGCTTCACGGTGTTGGAATCTCTGTTGTAAATGCCCTTTCCATATCCTTTGAAGCTACAATTTATACAAATGGTAAAATTTATTACCAACACTATGAAAAAGGTGTAAAAACAATCGAACTTACAGAAAAAGGAGAGACTTCTGAAACCGGAACTCTAATTCATTTTAAACCTGACACAAGTATAATGAATTCAGATGACTTTATTTTTGATATTTTAGTCCGCAGGTTAAGAGAACTTGCTTTTTTAAATAAAGGGATAAAAATAACCATAGAAGATGAACGGTCCGATGAAAAAAAAGAGTTCTTTTATGAAGGAGGACTTTTATCCTATGTTGAATATCTCAATAAAAGAAATACTGTACTACACAAACCAATACTTATTTATGGTAATAAAAATGATGTTCAAATAGAAGTTGCTATTCAATACAACAACACTTACAGCGAAAAACTATTTTCCTTTGCCAATAATATAAATACAGTAGAAGGCGGTTTTCATCTTATAGGTTTTAAAGCTGCCCTTACAAGAACAATAAACCAGTATCTAACAAACGGAAACCTTCCTAAAAACCTCCACCAGGCAAAAATAAGCGGAGATGATATAAGGGAGGGGCTTGCTGCAATAATAAGTGTTAAACTTATGTCCCCTCAGTTTGAAGGGCAGACAAAAACCAAGCTTGGAAACAGTGAAGTTAAAGGACTGGTTGAATCTTTAGTTAATGAAAAACTGGGTGCTTTTTTAGAAGAAAACCCACAAACTGCAAAAAAAATTATAGAGAAAGCTGTTGAAGCTTCAAGAGCAAGGGATGCTGCCAAGAGAGCAAGGGATCTCGCCAGAAACAAAGGTGCCCTTGTGGATTCTACACTTCCTGGAAAACTTGCAGACTGTCAGAGTTCTGATCCTGCTGTAAGAGAATTATTTCTTGTGGAGGGCGATTCTGCAGGAGGATCTGCAAAGCAGGGAAGAGACAGAAAATTTCAGGCTATTCTTCCTTTAAAGGGTAAAATCTTAAATGTCGAAAAAGCTCGCTTTGACAAAGTCTTAAAAAGTGAAGAGATTAAAAATATTATTACAGTACTTGGAACCGGAATAGGCAGTGAAGAGTATAATATTGAAAAGTTAAGATATCATAAAATTATAATAATGACTGATGCAGATGTTGATGGATCACACATAAGAACTCTGCTTTTAACTTTCTTTTACAGACAGATGCCTGAACTTATCAATAGCGGATATCTATATATAGCTCAACCACCTCTGTTTAAATTCGGAAAAGGTAAAAATGAAAAATATTTTAAAGATGAGCAAACTTTAAATGATCAGTTGTTAAAAAAAATATGCTTTCAAAAAAAACTTATGTTAGAAGATGAAAAAAAATTTATTTCTGAAAACAATCTATACATTTTTATGAATGATCTTCAGGACTATTTTTCTCTTCTTGGACAATACAAAAGACATAAAATTGAACCAGACATTATACTTGCTATGATTGATGCAGGTGTTGAATCCAAAGAGTTTTTACAAGATCACGAAAAAATGAATTCTCTTAAAACCATTCTTGAATCAAAAAACATAACTGTCAGTGATCTGTTCTGGAATGAAGAAAGAAATGTTTTTGAAATAAATGTAAAGTTAAAAACAAAAGAATTAGATGAAAACAACTTTATAATTCCACAGAGAATAAAAAACAAATATACAAAAATAGGAAGAGGGTTTGTTCATTCCAAGAAATATCAGCAGCTTTTAAGTCTTTATAAAAAAATATCTTCTTTTGGAAACGGCCCTTATACCCTAATTGACATCAATAATAAAGATGATTGCAAACTGTTTTCCGATAAAAAAAGTGTTTTTGACTTTTTCATTAAAGAAGGTAAAAAAGGGATATATATACAGAGATACAAAGGTCTTGGTGAAATGAATCCCGATCAACTCTGGAAAACCACCATGAATCCGGATAAAAGAACACTTCTTTCTGTAAAAGTTAAAGACAGTGTAGAAACAGATGAAATATTTTCTATTTTAATGGGGGATATTGTAGAACCGAGAAGGAATTTTATTCAAAAAAATGCCCTTGAAGTCTCCACTCTGGATATCTGATTTATGGAAAAACTTTCACTTTATCAAAAAGCAGGTCAGCGTCTCATGGTTGGATTTGATGGTACCTGCTTTAATGAAAACCTTAAATTTCTCATTGATACTCTTTATGTAGGCGGTATTATACTGTTTTCAAGAAATATTGAAAATCCTTCTCAAACAAAAAAATTATGCTTTGACATTCAGGAGTTTGCAAAAAAAAAAAAACAACCTCCTCTTTTTATTGCCATTGATCAGGAAGGCGGGGAAGTCACAAGGTTAAAAGAACCTTTTTCAATTTTTCCTGGAAATACTTATATAAAAACCACAGATCAGGCAAAAGACTTTGGAGTAACAACAGCCAAACAGCTGTCAGAAACAGGGATTAACATGAATATGGCCCCTGTTCTTGATGTTCCGCCCAAAAATTTTAAAAGTATAATGGATAAACGGGTTTTTGGAAATGATCCTGATGTTACTGCCTCATTAGGCAACACCATTATAGACTGTTTTCAGAAAAACCATGTTTTTGCTGTGGCAAAACACTTTCCAGGTATTGGCAGAACAATATTAGATTCTCACATATCAATGCCTTATATTGATGCAGACTTTAAAGCACTGAAAACAACCGATCTTATACCTTTTAAAAAAGCTATTGAAAATAAAGTATGCGGTATAATGCTATCACACATTCTTTATACTGAACTTGACAAAAATCTTCCTGCAAGTATCTCATTTAAAATAGCAAAAAAATTATTAAGAGATAAAATGGGTTATGAAGGACTGGTAATTACAGATGATCTTGATATGGGGGCTATTAAAGAAAACTATACGTTCAAAAAAACTATCTCTTGTGTTTTTGATGCTGAAATAGATATTTTCCTAATCTGCCACAAGGGACCCAATATAAAAACAGCCTTTGATGAACTAAAAAGTTTATCAAAAACATCAGAAAAAGAGAAGGTGGAAGCTCCAATAAGAAGAATATTAAATCTTAAAAAAACTCTTTCATAGAACATACATGGTAGATTTATTTGCCACAACGAAAATTAAAACACTAATGATTACGATCTGCTGGACGGAGTTTCATAGAACATACATGGCAGATTTATCTGTCACAACGAAAATTAAAACTCTTATGATTACAGTATGCTGAACAGAGTTTCATATAAAAACAACTTATAGTGTCAAGAGATTAAAACTTGACCTTGAATAAACATCAGAATCAAGACCAGCAAAGCCCTGCTTTTGTTTAAAACAGTGAAAACCTGCAACAGCTATCATGGCCGCATTATCACCACACAAATCAAAGGAAGGCAGATAAAGGGAAAGTCCTGCACCTGTTGCCTCTTTTTTTACTTTGGCTCTTAGCCTTTTGTTTGCAGCAACTCCACCTACAACTGCTATTTTATCACAACCTGTTTTTTTAGCAGCATTTATAAGCTTTAAAGAGAGAACATCCACAACAGCTTCCTGAAAACCTGCAGCTATATGGATTATATCTTCCTTATAGGTTTCATTATGTGTTTGAATATAACGATTTACAGCTGTTTTAATTCCACTAAAACTAAAATCAAATGCTTCTTTATCTAAATATGGCCTTGAAAAAAATATTTTTTCTTTATCTCCTTTTTCTGCAAGCTCATCTATCACTCTGCCTCCGGGATATCCTAATCCAAACATCTTTGATACCTTGTCATAAGCTTCACCTGCTGCATCGTCTCTGGTTTGCCCCAAAAGCTTAATATTTAGATGATCTTGAACATAATAAAGAGCTGTATGTCCACCTGAAACAAGAAGAGCCACAAAAGGAAATAGAGGAGGGTTTTCCTCTAAAAAAAGTGAATTTATGTGACCTTTTAAATGATCAACTCCTGCAAAAGGAAAATTATTAGCATATGAAAAAGCCTTGGCAAAAGTAAATCCAACTAAAAGAGAACCTATAAGACCGGGACCCATGGTAGCAGCAACACCATCAATCTCTTTTAAACTTATACCAGCAGCATCTATTGCCTTATCTACAACCATTGATATAGATTCTATGTGCTTTCTTGAAGCAATTTCAGGAACCACACCACCATAGACATTATGAAGATCCTCCTGGGATGAAACAACCGACGACAAAATTTTTTCCCCGTTTACAACAACTGCTGCTGCTGTATCATCACAAGAAGACTCTATTCCCAGTATAATCATGTTGTTTTTTTGTTTTTTACCACCCTACGGGCGTTATTCTTTGCGGTAACTCATTTTTGACAAACAGGTTTTTTTTTCTGACCTGAAGATATCCATGTTAAAAAATTTTTAAAAATATTGCTTTTTTTCTTCAAAGGAAATCCTTATTTTTTAATCAATCCAGACAAATTTGTCTTTTTCAGATTTTTTACACTCGCTTACCCTGCCTATAATATAAGCTTTTTCATTCATAACCAAAAGACGCTCCAAAACATCCTGGGATGCTTTTTCAGGAACAGCCACAACAAGTCCTATTCCGTTATAAAAAGTACGAAACATCTCATCTTTAACAACATTTCCACCTTGTTGTAAAAAATGAAAAATAGGAGGTGGTTCCCATGATTTAGAATTTACTTCAATCTTACATGTATCAGGTATTACCCTTATAATATTTTCTGGTATTCCGCCTCCTGTAATATGGGCTATACCATGAATAGGTAAATCTTTAAGCATACTTTCAATTATATTTGTGTATATTTTAGTTGGTTTTAAAAGCTCCTCACCAATTGTTTTTTTAAGCTCAGGTACATAGGAATCTATTTTTAAATCAAGTTCCTCAAAACATATTTTTCTTGCAAGAGAATAACCATTACTATGGAGACCACTTGAAGCAATTCCTATTAAGTTATGTCCTACCCTTATTTCAGAACCATCAATAATTTTACTGTTATCTACCATTCCAACAGCAAATCCAGCAAGATCATATTCACCCGGTTGATACAGCCCTGGCATTTCTGCTGTTTCTCCGCCAATAAGAGCACAGTTTGCAATTTTACAACCCTTTGCAACACCATCCACAATTTTTTCAGCTATTTTATTATCTAAATTTCCCATTGAAAGATAGTCAAGAAAAAACAGAGGTTTTGCACCATTCACAATAATATCATTTACACACATACCCACAAGATCTATTCCTATGGTATCATGTTTGTTCATCATAAATGCAATTTTAAGCTTTGTTCCAACACCATCTGTAGAACTTACAAGAACAGGTTTCTCATAATTTGACAAATTAAGAGAAAAAAGTCCGCCAAAACCACCAATTTCCCCCATTACACTGCTGTTATAAGTCTTCTTAGCTATGTTTTTAATGGACTCAACAAGCTTATTAGCCTTATTAATATCAACACCTGCACCTGCATATGTTAAAGATTTTTTCATGTAGAAAAAGCTCCAGATTTTATACTTATAAATAAAATAATATTGAAAAAAATTTAGTCTTTTTAGTAAAAAAAGTCAAAACAATTTTGACAATAAATACTCGTTATTGTAGAAATTAAGTTGATTTTATCAAGTTTTTTACTTAGTGCCTAAATAGTGTCTGAATGAAAACAAAGAAATTTATTAGGAGTTTATATTGGTGAAATATTTTTGGGCCTTTTAGGCTGCGGTACAGTTGGAACAGGTGTAGCAAAGATGCTTATTAATAATAAAGATATTCTTTATAAAAGGACAGGGTAATAATTTACTTTAAAAAGAATTGCCGATATTGATACTAAAACAGACAGAGGCATAATTTTCAACAAAGGGGTATTAGTAAATGATGCACAAAAAGTCATCAATGATCCTGAAATTGATATTATAATTGAAATGATAGGAGGAGAAAAAACTGCAAAAGAGTTAATTTTAAAAGCCATTGATAATGGAAAACATATTATTACAGCAAATAAAGCTCTTCTTGCCGGAAAAAATGGATTTGAAATTTTTAAGGCTGCTAAATCAAAAGGTGTTTTT
>JASFBI010000444.1 GCA_030149595.1 Desulfobacterales bacterium | reverse complement strand
TCTACTATTAGTACATTCAAATCCTGTTTGTCTTTCATGTTAATAAATTCCTGTGGTGTTTTATCCGGTTATCTCTTTCCCTGTTAATTTTAAATATAGATCTTCTATGTTTTCATTTCTTACAGTCATGTTTGAGATATCAATTTTAAGTTTTAAAAGTGAATCAATACATATAGTTAATGAATCAGTAATAATTTTTGTTTTATTATTTGAAGTTTCAGCTTTTCCGTGGATTAGGTTTAATTTTTCAGGAGTAATTTTATATGCTAAAGTTATTAAGGTTTTATTGCAATGTTTTTCTAATAGTTTTTTTGTATAATCTTTGGCAATTAGCCTGCCTTTGTCCATTATTGCAATTATATCGCATAAAATTTGAACCTCTTCCATATAATGTGTCGTTAATATAATTGTTTTGTTCTGGGATTTTAAATTTTTAATTATTTCCCACAGGTGTCTTCGTGCATATGGATCAAGTCCTGTTGTTGGTTCATCTAAAAAGATGAGGTCAGGTTCGTTTGCAAGGGCAATGGCAAGAAGAAGCCTCTGCTTTTGTCCCCCTGAAATTTTTCTATTATCTCTTTCTAATATTTCACCAAGATTGCATATTTCAATTAACTTATCCAAGTCTGCTTTTTTGTTGTAAAGATTTCTAAAGGTTGCCAGGGTCTCTCTTACTGTCAGGAAAAGGGGAAGTTCCGTATTTTGAAACTGTATACCAATCTCTTCTTTAAAAGAAGGGTTTTTCTTTTTTCCTTTGTATAATATTTCTCCTGATGTTGGTTTTATAATACCTTCTATCATCTCAATAGTTGTGGTTTTACCGGCACCATTAGGCCCTATTAATCCAAAACATATGCCAGCTGGTATTTTAAAGCTTATGTTATCTACAGCACATATATTTCCGAAATATTTTACCAATGAATTTATTTCAAGAACTGTGGACATTATTATTTTTTTTACCTTTTTTTTTATTAAAAAATTGTTTTGTCTGTTTTTTGAAAAATGAATTTGTTATTGTATCTTTTTGCAGATGTTTTTTATTAATATTTTTCTCAACAAAAATTTTTTTATTAGTAAAGGGATCTATACCTGTGGCATACATGAGGGTTGAGTAGGTCAATGGGGTGGGAGTGAAAATTTGAACCTGTTTAGGATTTATTTTAAGATTTTTGTTTGTGAAATTCTTTAAATCTCTCATATGAGTTATTGTACATCCTGGATGGGCTGCAATAAAATAGTATGTTACAAATTGTGCTTTTTCTGCCTGTTTTGAAAAATTGTTAAAACTTTTGCAAAATTTATCAAGATCAGAAATTTTTTGTTTTCCCATTAGGTTTAAAATATCAGGTGTACAATGTTCCGGAGCTGTTTTGATTTGTCCTGAAACATGGTGTAACGCCAGTTGTTTTATATATTTTTCTCCATATTTTTTATCAGCATTGATAATGTCATATCTTATTCCAGATGCTATAAAAACTTTTTTTATTTTTTTTATTTTTCTTAATTCATCTAACAGCTCTATCTGTTTACTATGATTTGGTTTTAATTTTTTTCAAACTGATGGGAAAATACAGCGCCTGTCTGTACATTTCCCAGATTTTATTTTTTTAGAACATTCAAAGCCATACATATTGGCTGTAGGTCCGCCTATATCTGTTATATACCCTTTAAATCCAGGAGAGCTGGAGATGGTTTCAGCTTCTTTTAAAAGTGAAGACTTGCTGCGGCTGATAACAGTATGTCCCTGGTGTATTCCTATGGAACAGAAATTACATTCTCCGTAACACCCCCTGTGTGAGGTTATGGAAAATTTTATTGTTTCTGCGGCTTTTACATTGCCTTTGTCTTTGCATAGAGGATGAACATCTCTTTCAAAATCCATTTCATAGACCCTGTCAAGTTTCACAGGGCTTAAATATGGTGAAGGCGGATTTTGTATAAGAAACCTTGAGTCGTGTTTTTGAATAAGTCCTGTGGCTGTTGGAGGATCATTGT
>JASFBI010000443.1 GCA_030149595.1 Desulfobacterales bacterium | reverse complement strand
CTTGTATCACCGATTTTTACTCCTTCAACCAAAGAAGAGGTGGGTATACATGATGTTAATATTGATTTTACTGAAACAGTAAAAAGAATTGGTGAAAAAAATGCAAATCAGGTAAAAGATCTAAGCATATCTATATATAATAAAGGTGTGGAAATAGCTGACAGGCAGGGGATAATTATTGCTGATACAAAATTTGAATTTGGAATAAAAGATGGTGAAATTATTCTTATTGATGAAGTTTTAACCCCAGACTCTTCCAGATTTTGGCCTAAAAGTTCATATGAACCAGGCAGAGCACAAAACAGTTTTGATAAACAGTATATCAGAGATTATCTGGTATCTGTTAACTGGGATAAAACGTCTCCAGGACCTAAACTGCCTCGGGATGTAATAGATAATACTGTTGATAAATATAAAGAAGCGTTAAGGGTAATAACTGGTGGAGAAAATGTTATTTGAGTTTAAAATAGTTGATTTAAAAGCAATTGAACTTGATAATAACTATTATTGTATAACTACAGAGAAAAACAGGAAGGATCTTATATCATCTGTTTCTGAATTGGGTTTGCTGAACCCACCTATTTTGTTATTTAAAAATTTTAAATATATTGTAATAAGTGGTTTTAGGAGAATAAGTTCCTGTATAGATATTGGTCATTCTGATATTATGACAAAAGTACTAAAACCTGATATATCAGATACAACAATTGCTAAGATTGCTGTATCTGAAAACTCACTTCAGCGTGATTTAAATTTAATTGAACAGTCAAGATCATTTGATTTATTATTTAAAAGTTATAAAAGCATTGAAAATGTAGCAAAAATTGCATCTTCTCTAAAGCTTTCTCAAAACTTTAATTTTATTAAAAAAGTTATAAAAATTTGCAGGTTTCCTGAAAATATACAGCAATCCATATTAAATAATACTATCTCTTTTTCCATGGCACAGCAGCTTGAAAAAATAGATCCTGATGCAAAACTTTTTTTTACTTTGCTGTTTAACAATCTTAAGCTTAGTTTAAATAAACAAAAAGAGATAATAAATTTAACTCAGGAAATTTCATACAGAGATGAAATTCCTTTAATAGATGTATTGCAGGATAAAAATATTATTTTGCTGTTAAATGATGAAAAGTTTGATAGTAATGTAAAAGTTAAAAAAATAAGATCATACTTTAGAAAACTGCGTTATCCTGAAATAACAAAAGCTGAAAGGAAATTTAAATGTAGTTTAAAACAATTGAATCTTAATAAGGATATAACTCTGAGTCCGCCAAAAGATTTTGAAACCGGAAAGTACTCCTTTAAAATAGATTTTAGTAATCTTTTAACCTTAAAAAACCGTTTGGACGATTTAATGAGCTTAACTAACAGTCCTGTTTTTAATAATATATTAAACCAATAGCAAAGTTTTTTGGAGGAAAATCTATGTCGGTTATTACCATTTCAAGACAGTTTGGGTCAGCAGGAAGAGATGTGGCAAAAAGAGTATCAGAACTATTGGATTATACATTTATTGATGTTGAAATTACCAGGATGATTGCAAAAAAGGCAAAAGTAACCCCTGGCTGGGTACACTCTATTGAAAAGGAAGCGGGTGGCAGTTTTTTAAATATTATAACAAAACTTGTTTCAAGGGATTTTCTGGAACGTATTTTAGATGACTCAAGGGGTTATATTGATCAGGATATCTACATAAGCGTTCTCCACGATGTTCTTAAAAAATTTGCAGAAGAAGATAATGTTGTTATACTTGGAAGGTATGGTCAGTATATACTTAAGGATTTAAAAGATACATATCATTTTCTTTTGGTAGCAGAAAAAGAGGACAGAATTAAATTTTTAAAAAATGTTTTTGATTTGTCACCGACAAAAGCTGAAAATATAATAAAAAGGCAGGATAAAAGAAGGCTTAATATGTATCGTAAGATTGGTAAAGAGGATTATGACAAGGCAAAATTGTAGGAACAATATATTAACATTGCAAAATTATTAA
>JASFBI010000123.1 GCA_030149595.1 Desulfobacterales bacterium | reverse complement strand
CTTTTAAAATCCAGTAAAGATTCTAATTTAACTGCAAAAAGTTCTGTTGAATAGTTAAAAGACAAGCCTGGAGTAACTATAAAAATTGCATCATGCGTTTTATCAATGCTTTCAAAAAAAACATTATCATTATCTTCAGCTTTTAGTTTTAGCGATGTATCTATTGAAAATTGTTCGGATAAAACCTCTACCGGCAATAAACCAGTAAATAGAATAAAAAATAAAAAATAAAAAATAAAACTGTTTTGTTTTAATTTTCCCATATATCACAACCTTAAAATTTAAAAATACTATAAAATTTTGACAAACTATTACATGATTCAGATTTTAAAATTTTATATACTATTATAGTCTGTCTATTACAAAAAATTGTACTATATAATGTTTATAAAAAATATTTTGTTTAGTTCTGTAACAACCTGCCTATTCTCTTTATTACAACTTTATGGTACTACAACCACATCTCCTTTTTTTAAAATAATATTCTGTTTAAGCTGTTCACCTTTTACCACCCGTTTATAATTAAAAGGTATTTTTATGGTACTCTTTTTTTGCCTGCGTAAAATATTAATACGGGTTTCCGATGCAAAAGGATTTAGTCCTCCTGCCATGGCAAGAATCTGTATAACAGATGTATCCATAGTAATATCAAACATGCCGGGTTTATTTACCTTGCCAATTACATACGCCTTTAAACTGTTAATATTTAAGAGCATAACCGTAACAGTTACATCTGGTAAATATTCAGAAAGATGCTTGGTTAATATTCTCCTTAGACCTCTTACTGTCATATTGTTAACATTAACAGCTCCTATTAAAGGAAAAGCTATAATCCCGTCTGGAGGAACCACAATTTTATGATTCAAACTGTCATCTTTCCACACAGAAATTCCCAATACATCTCCAACTCCTATTTTATATGTCTCTCCAAAAACAAAACCAGATGTTGTTAATATTGAAAATACAATAACTAATGCATAAATAATTTTTTTCATAAATATCCTCTTCATAAAATTTTACATATAAACCGGCACGGCCGGAGCATGGTTATTCACTATCGGCCACAATAAAAAATAAAAGCTATAGAAAAAATTGTTTGATTTTAGACAAAGGCTTTAATATCAATGTCCATGGGTAGGGTTTTAAATCATTTACTTTCCAGGCTAATCTATCTGAACGGTTGGCTTTTATACGGCTTTTAAAAGATGCATTACTTACTCCGCCAACACGCATTTTCACCAGTATTTCAGGGATATGCATTGAGGTAATATTATGTTTACACAAAAACCTTAGCATCAACTCGTAATCTGCAGCAGAGCCAAGATCAAGATTAAAACACCCATATTTTTCATACACATGTTTTTGTACAAAAAAAGTAGGATGAGGAGGCATCCATCCCCAATAAAAACTTCTCCTGTTATATGGAGATGACTGCCAGTACCGGCAGATATGGTCTTTTTTAACAGGATCAATATAAACCAGATTTCCATAACAGGAGTCAACATTGCTGTCTGTAAAAACCTTCAGCACTTTATATAAAATGTCTGATTCTGCATACATGTCATCTGCATTAAGAAACCCTATAATATTACCTGTTGTCAAACCCAGCCCTTTATTCATTCCATCATATATTCCTTTGTCAGGCTCTGAAATATATTTTGTAATACAGGAGAGATACTTATCATTAATAATCTGGTTTGTACCGTCTGTTGAACCTCCATCAACAATAATATGTTCCACAGGTACTGTTTGGCTATAAACACTTTTGATACAATCACCAATGGTATCTGCTGCATTTAATACAGTTGTAATGATAGATACTTTATACATTGTTCCTAAATTAAAAGACCTTTATCTCTGCGTTTAATTTCCTTGACCTTACAGTCAATCATAAATTCGTAAAATGCACGAAGAATACAAAAAATCAACCCGGGGCCCCTGTCTAAAAAACCCAGTCTAAAAAAATATAGACCAAAAAAAATCAACGGTGGCCTAAAAGGCATCGAATAAATTAAAGCCTTAACTGTTTTGCGTCTTATGACAGGATCTTTATGAAAAAGATTACTTTTTTTGATATTATTAGTATGCTCTAAAACCATGGTCTCAGCTTCCATTGTGGAGTAACGATTATGCTTTTCAATCCATGAGTTAAAGCCTTTATTAAAACTAAAATGATGAAAATGTTCCTTTAAAAAACCAATCTTTCCATCTGTATGATACTCCTCATTTATTGATCTTTTAACAGTGACCCTTCCTATTTTTAAAAGCCTTCCAGTCCACGTTGGATAACCACTGCTGTGTTTAATCCACCTGCCCATAAAAAAATCCTTGCGCCGCATTCTAAACAGGGTAATATCTTTATTATTTTCAACAGAAAGTTGTTTTATTTCATCATACAGATTATCTGGCACAACTTCATCCGCATCTACCATAAAAACCCATCTGTTTTTATATTTGATCTTGTTTATCCCATAGTTTCTCTGGGCTGCATAATTATCAAATTTACGCTGAACAAACCGTACGCCAAATGATTCTGCTATGGCCTCGGTTTTATCTGTACTAAATGAATCCAGAACCACTATATCATCACACCATGAAACAGAAGACAGACATTTAGTCAGATTTACCTCTTCATTTAATGTTAAAACAAGAACAGAGACACGCATAATTATATTTTCCCTAAAATATTTTCCCTTGTTTCCTGAATTGTACCGTTATTATCCACTATTTTCCACCTATACTGCTTTGCCAAAAACCTGTAAATACGAATTTTATTTTCAAGATTTGAATCATGTACAAGCTCAGGTCTGGTGTCTAAAATATTTTCCAAAGATCTGTCAATATAGATAACCTTGGTATTAAAACCTGCCTGTATAGTATATAAGCGACCTGTAAAATTTTTACAAAGAGCATCTAAGCCGGTGTCTGATACCACATCTACCAAAGTGTCCCACGGTCCCCGTTCAGCTATTACGATATCTGCCCTTTTTGTAACTATCAAAATATCTTTTACAACCGCAATATTTACATCAATTACCTGTAATAGTGCAAAGAGATGCTTAAATACATACAGATGTTTAAATTTATGAAATCCGAATAACACTCCATCTATTGTCTTGTAATAATTGTGTCCGGTTAGCCTTGCCAAAGCTAACAAAGGTTTTGAAAAAAAATTATTAAACCTGGACCATACCAGTTCGGTTTTATAATTTTTTTCTGTCAGGTATTGTTTAAGCCATTTTGCATGGCACGATTTACCGGCTCCATCGACTCCGGTAATAAAAATCAGGTATGGTCTTTTAGCATTCATAATTAATTAGATAGAATTTTTTGCCAGAGCTTATATGTAATATTCCAGGATAACATTTTTCTTTTTTCAGTATGACATGCTCTTTTTAAAGTATTTACCAGTTTTTTATCTGTATGAAGAGTTTTTACGGCACAGGAGAGTGCGTGAACATCACACTGGGGAACCACAATACCAGCTGTTCCTGCCGCTTCTGCCAGTCCATCTATATCAGAAACTACAACAGGAGTCCCGCAGGCAACCACTTCCATTACAGATACAGGCAACTCTGATGGTACAAGAACAAAAGGTAAAATGACAGCTGTAGCTGCCTGAAGTTCCTTTTTAAATTCATCAATTTCCATCCACCCGCCTTTTACAACAACTCTATTTTGCAAATTGCATATTTGAACTTTATTTTGAATTTCTCTGATCTTCTTCTCATCTGCACCCCGAGCTAAAATACGTAAGCAAATCTGCTTGTCGTCTATTAGTTTAAATGCATCAAGCATTAAATCAAACCCACGTATTTTTGAAGCTTTTCCCACATACAAAAAAACAGATTCTTTACTGTTTTTAAAATTTTCTGTTCTGATATTCCATATTCCATGATCTATTCCAGGAGGAATCAAATAAATATCAATCTGAGACTTAGTATGTTTATTTATATTGCTGCCTGTTTTTTTAGACTGACAAATAACACCATTAAAATAATTTATCATGCTTTTTGCCCATATTTTTCCTGGGATCAGCACATGACGACCATATGAAATACGCTCTTTAAAATTTAAATATTTAAAAGCTTTTTTAATTTCACCTGCTGTATAAAAAGGATATGAAATGTAAGCGTAGGAACGATATCCTTTTAAAATCTTATACCACTTTGTTGTAATTAGACTCAAGGGAGTAACAGATACAACAACTGCATCCGGCTGTATCTGTTGTAAAAGATTTATCAGTTCACGAGAATCTGTACCTCTCAAACTCTTTACAAAGTGAACTTTTAACCCATCTATTTCAGATGCATTGGATAAATCTGTTATTACATGTACAGCATCTCCATTTGCAATAAATTCCAAAGCAATTCTATGGATTGTAAGCCATGGCTGGAGAGGGAGACTTTTTTGTGTGAACTGGGAAAAACAAAAGGTAATTATCATTGTCTATAAATTAACTTTACCGGAATATTTTTTTAAAAACATTTCTTTATATAAATCGTAATCAAACTTTTTTTCATAGGACTTTTCAATAAAATCTTTTTTATCAAAAAGAATAACGGGTATTTCATCTGATCTTACCTTTTCAAGTCCCTTATATTTTGTAACCACATAAATATCTAAAGGATACTTGTTAACCAGTGCAATAAAACGCTCTATAAATGTCCAGAAACATGCAGTAAAATTGTTTACAAAACCATCCTCTGCTATAACTCTTACATCAAGATCTGATGTTGATGAAAAGCTTTCCCTGCTTAAACTTCCAAACATAACCACACTGGTAATGCTTTTTCTGTTTTTAAGTCGAGATCTTATATTTTCCGGATATTGAATAAAAGGCCGTGGCTTATTATTTACAATCCCTGAAAAACGTCCTAACACAAAAAACTGACCATTAATAAAAAAAGAGATTGGATGGGTTACAACACCTATAAAAAAAGAGCATAACTATTTATATTAAAAAACATACCATAAAAAAAACAGATAATAATAAATATTATAAGTTCAAAAAACAGTCTGAAAAGCACCTCAACAGTCTCGGCATACAACATGCATTGAGCCAGCCAGTTCGATAATATTATCCCAAATTTGGACTGAAAAAGATCTGATAGAAATTTATTATTAATCCATAGAGGAATTTTTTTTTTTTTTATCATATTTTATAAAACCTAAATTAAATAAAAATAACCGGCATGGCCGGAGCATGGTTATTAGCAGCGGCCACAACGAAAATTGAAACTCTCATGATTACGGTCTGTTGAACGGAGTTTCATATAAAAAAGTATAAAACAATAAAATTGTTTTAAATCTTTTTATTTAAAACAAATTCATGTAAATATTTTGTATACTCTTTTTGTCCGGCAGTATTTAAATGCTGTAGGTCAGAAAACAACTCATCTTTTTTTATAAACAACTTTGAATGATCAAAGTATTCTATGTTTAATTTATCTGTTATTGATAAAATATTTTCCATGGACTTTTTAAACCCTTTAACATTTTTTACATATGCAGGGTGAAAGGGAGGGGTAATAACTACAAGCTTAATACCTCTTTTATTTATTTTTTTTTTAAATAACCCCAAAGCCTTTATATCTAACATACAATTAAATCTGGTTCTTTTCAGATGTCTCAGCATCAGGTCTGTCAACTGCACTTTATAATTATTTCCATACTCTTGATCATCTTTATTTACTGCAAGATAATAGAGACTTCGTAAAAACAACTCATTATTAAAATGTAACAGCGGAAAAAGAGATAATTTTATTCCAAGTACAGAATCTGTTTTACCAATTTTATCTCGTAATTTCATATTAAAAGCAGAAAGAAAAATCTGAACATCTGAAATAGTCTCTGCTTTATTTTCAGTCTTTTCTTTTTTTTTAGGTAAAACCATTGGGTTTAAAAAAACTGTTGTAACTCTACCTGCAAAATTATTTAAATATGTATCCATAAGAGCACATATATCTGAAAAAACAAGACCATTGTATGCCAGATTATAGTAATTTTTATCTGTATTATACCTGTTTAAAAAATTACAATTCACACCTCCCATAACTCTGGAGTTACCCATAAAAAGCGACATACTTTTTTTATTATCAACAGATTTATCTACCTTACCTGCAATAGATAGCCGAAAGCTGCTCATTTCCACAACAGGTTTTAATAATAATTTGCCACAATAACCCATTAGCACAAAAATTAAAAACCAGGCAATAAACACTGTACCTATATATTTAATATACATATCTGTATTTTTTAAAACTGAAAATAGATAAACGGAGTTTCTGAGAAATTACCAAATAGAAG
>JASFBI010000122.1 GCA_030149595.1 Desulfobacterales bacterium | reverse complement strand
CCCGCTTTCCCTACCCGTCGCTCTTCCGATCTGGTGCTCTATCTGTTTGCGGAACAACTGCTATTAATTACCAGGGAGAGGTTATTGAATTTGGCTGCAAATGGAAACAGATACCCATGCTTAAAGCCATTGAAACAATAGGTGGCGTTGATCCTGAAATTCTTAATGATAAAGATGCTCTGCTCTGTTTTGCAGCTGAAAATAATATAAAAATAACAAAAGCAGACAGGATTGGAAAAATACTGACAAAAATCTTTGATGTTATGGTAGAACCAAAACTCATCCAGCCTACATTTATAACTGAGTATCCTGTTGAAGTCTCTCCTCTTTCAAAAAGAAGTGAAAAAGATCCATCTGTTACTGAAAGATTTGAACTTTTTATTGCTGGAAAAGAGATAGCAAACGGATTTTCAGAATTAAATGACCCTGATGATCAAAAAGAACGTTTTCTTCAACAGGCAGCTAACAGAGAAGCTGGTGATACTGAAGCCCATGTGATGGATGAGGACTATATTGAAGCTCTTAAATACGGTATGCCTCCCACAGCAGGAGAAGGGATTGGAATAGACAGATTGACTATGATATTAACTGATTCTGCTTCCATCAGGGAAGTTATTCTTTTCCCCCATATGAAACCATCCGGGAAAAAATAATTTTTTCTGTTTTTTGTTGTGCTCATTAGGGCATGGGGCTTAATACAAAAATATGTTATTTGAATCCTTTATAGCCAAAAGATATCTTAGTTTCAAACAGAAACAGGCGTTTATCTCCATTATCGCACTTCTCTCCACAGGAGGAGTGGCGCTTGGAGTAATGGCGCTAATTACTGTAATTGCAGTAATGACAGGCGTTGAAAAAGAGATGAAAAGAAAGATTCTTGGTATTGATCCCCACATGATAGTTATGAAGCAGGGAGGCGGCTTTTCTGAATATAACAAAATCAATGCTATCTTACAAAAAACAGAAGGGGTAATTTCAACAAATCCTTTTGTATATAGTCAGGTTATGCTTAAAGCATCAGCTGGTGTTTCCGGTTCAATACTTAAAGGTATAGGTGCTGAATACACAACCAGCAAAGACCCTTTTAAAAAAAATAATTTACACAAGATTTTTTTAAAATTGTCTACCTACAAATCAGAAACAGAAAAGCAGGTTATTCCTGGGATAATCTTAGGCAAACAGCTGGCAGACAATTTAAAAGTAAGCTCCGGAAATACAATATATATAATCTCCCAAAAAGGTATGATATCCCCAATTGGAATTGTGCCTTCAATGAAAAGATTTAAGGTCATTGATACCTTTAAAACAGGAATGTACTACTATGATGAATCACTTTCATACATCCTTTTAAAAGATGCTCAAAAAATAATGCGCATGAAGGATACTGTAACAGGAATTGCCGTCTGGACAGATGATATATACAGTGTTGAAAAAATATCAGAAAAAATAATGTCTGAAATAAAACATCCCTATTGGGTTCAAAATTTTTTAAATACACATCAGGATCTTTTTTCAGCTCTCAAGCTTGAAAAAACAGCCATGTTTATCATATTAATGCTTATAGTCCTTGTTGCTGCATTTAATATTGCAAGTTCTCTTATTATGATGGTTATGAAAAAGAAGAGAGATATCGGTATCTTAAAAGCAATGGGAGCTACAAACAGAAGTATAAAAAAAATATTTATTTTTAATGGTCTGGCAATAGGTTTTACAGGGACAGTAATCGGAGTAATATCAGGTTCTGTTTTATGTTTTTTAATTAAACATTACAAATTCATTGAACTTCCAAAAAACGTATATCCTTTTTCAACTATTCCTGTTGCCCTTAATTTTACAGATGTTTTGTTTATAGCTTTTTCTACAATACTGATATGTTTTTTTGCATCACTGTATCCGGCTCACCAGGCAACAAAAATTGATCCTGTAGAGGCTATCCGTTATGAATAACATGTCTTTAAAAAAAGAGTTTATTTTAAACAGCGAGGAGAGTCACAGCTTTTTAATATCATTTAAAGATTTATGCAAAAGCTATTTTACCAATAAAATTAAAATAAATATCCTTGAAAATGCAGAAATAAATATCAAACAGGGTGAAACTCTTGCCATAGTAGGATCATCAGGTATAGGGAAATCAACCCTTCTTCATATTTTAGGAACACTTGACAGACCCGATAAGGGAAGTTTTTTATTCAACAATATGGAAGTTTTTAAATTTTGTGATAAAGAACTTGCAAAATTCAGAAACAGGTCAATTGGTTTTGTTTTTCAGTTTCATCATCTTCTAAACGAGTTCAGCTCAGTTGAAAACGTTATGATACCTGCTTTAATAAGTGGTTTAGGTAAACAAAGTGCAAAAAAAAAAGCAGAAGTAATTTTAAAGAGAGTCGGTCTTGGTAAGAGATTAGATCACAAGGTAAACCAGCTTTCCGGAGGAGAGCAGCAAAGAGTGGCCATAGCAAGAGCATTGATTATTAAACCAAAGCTTCTTTTAGCAGACGAGCCAACAGGTAACCTTGACAAAACAAACAGCAGGCAGATCCATGGCCTTTTAAAAGAACTTAACATGGAGTTTGATATGGCAGTGGTCATTGTAACACACAATATGGATCTTGCAAATTACATGTCAAGAGTAGTAACTATATCCGACGGTAAACTTCTTAACTACAACTAAGGTTTTAATTGATAATGAAAAAATCCAGATTACTTCAGTATATCATTATATTTTTTACAGTATTTGCAATTATTGCCCCTGTAATATGTATTGCCAAAACAAAACAAAATATCCTGATTCTGCCATTTAAAATAAACTCAAAAAAAGATTTATCTTATCTTAATCCTAAAATACAAAAAGCCATGGAGGATTATCTAAGTAAATACGACGCGGATATTATTTTATATGATGAAAATAATACTTCTGTATTTGATATGGAAAAAAGTGGGAAAAACTCTGCTGCCATAAAATCTTTTGGTATTTTAAATGGGGCTGATGCTGTTATATGGGGAAATGTTTTTTTTATAAAACAGCAGTACAGCATAGATATAAAATGTATTAATACATTATCATTGGCTCCCCTTAAAACTTTTTCTATTACAGGAGAAGGTTTTGAAACGTTTTTTTCAAGTGTAAATACAATCATAAAAAAAATTGCATCTGCTGTTTTTATACAGGAAACTGTTAGCAGTATAAAAATTGAAGGAAATAAAAGAATTGAGACAGATGCTATATTACAAAATATGGAGACCATACCAGGCGATCTTTTTCAGAAACAGGTACTATATAAAGATCTTAAAACAATTTACAATATGGGGTATTTTGATGATATAAAAATAGAATTTCAAAAAAAAACAAGGGGAAAGGAAGTAATAATAACCGTAATAGAAAAACCCACAATAAAAAAAATACGTATTTCAGGGAATACTGTTTATAAAGATGAGAAAATACTTGAAAATCTCTCACTAAAAATAGGAGCAATACTCAATACTCTACAGATCAATAACAATAAAAATCGTATTAAAGACCTATATAAAGAAAAAAATTATCATAATGTAACTGTGGAAAAAAAAACATATAAGCTTAAAAATAACCAGGTAGACCTTGAGTTTGTCATAACCGAAGGGAATAAGGTTAAGATAAAAAAAATTATCTTTGAAGGTAACAGGGATTTTTCAGATAAAAAGTTAAAAAAAATAATAAAAACATCTGAAAAAGGCTTTTTTTCCTGGCTTACATCCTCGGGTGAATTAAATACAGCTGATTTAGATCAGGATATCTCTCAGTTAAGTGTTTTTTACCACAATAGCGGTTATGCCCAGGCAAGAGTGGGGGAGCCTGATATAAAATTCAACAGAGATTTTATAGAGATAAAAATAAAAATAAGCGAAGGTCCTAAATTTAAAATTGGTACAGTAGATATATCCGGTGATATGCTTATTCCCAAAAAAGATATGCTTACCAGAGTGAGTATTTTAAACGAGAAGTTTTATAGCAGCAGTTTGATTAGAGATGATGTTCTTGCTTTAACAGATATATATTCCAATAAAGGTTATTTTTATGCTGAAGTAATTCCTGAAATAGATAAAGACATAGCAAATAAAATTATCAATATTAAATTTATGATAAATCAGGGAAACAAGGTCTTTTTTGACGAAATAGGCATAAGTGGAAATACAAAAACAAGGGAAAAAGTAATACGAAGAGAGCTGCATGTATATGAGCAGGAACTTTATAATTCAAAAAAGTTAAAAAGGAGTATAAGAAATCTTTATCGGCTTGATTTTTTTGAAGATATTAAAGTGGATACATTAAAAGGTGATACCGATGATACCATGAATCTTAAGATCAATGTAACTGAAAAACCCACAGGAACATTTAGCTTTGGAGGTGGTTACAGCAGCGTTGAAAATGTTTTTGTTATGTTCTCAGTTACCGAGAGAAATATTTTTGGGAAAGGTCAGATTGTCCAGGCAAAAGCAGAACTTGGTGGAAGAACAGATACTTTTTCCTTTAGCTTTACAGAACCATGGCTTTTTGACATTCCTCTTTCTGTTGGTTTTGACGTTTATAATATACAGAGAGATTATGATTATTACGAAAAAGATACATCAGGAGGCAGGTTGAGAGGAAGTTATCCTGTTTTTGACTATACAAGACTGTTTTTATCTTACTATTATGAAGTTGGAGATGTATATGATATTGATGAAAATTATGCACCTGAAAGTATAAAAGATCTTGAAGGTGAAAATTCCACAAGCAGTTTCACAACAAGTATAATATATGACTCCAGAGATAAGGCCTTTAATACAACAGAAGGGTCTAAAAGCTTAATAGCTGTTGAATATGCAGGAGGAGCCATAGGGGGGGACATAGCTTTTACCAAAACAACCCTTGATTCAGGCTGGTATATCTCTCTATTTTGGAGTACGGTGGGTTTTTTACATGGGAAAGCAGGCCATATCCAAGGCAATTCAACGGGTGAACTGCCTGATTATGAACGTTTTTATCTTGGTGGACTTAACTCTTTAAGAGGCTTTGACTGGAGAGATATTCATACAACAGATGAAAATGGATATGAATCAGGTGGAAATAAATTTATACAATTTAATGTAGAATTTCTTATTCCAATAGTAAAAAGTGCAGGTCTTGTGGGGGTTTTGTTTTTTGATGCAGGAAATGTCTGGGATGAAGGTTCTGCTATACAGTTAAATGATTTAAGAGAGAGTGCTGGATTTGGGTTCAGGTGGTACTCCCCCATGGGACCCATAAGAATTGAACATGGAACCATCCTTGATCCACAAGGTGATGAAAGCTCAAGCGGTCGTTGGGAGTTTGGCATGGGTGCTGCTTTCTAACCCTGTCTATTTTACAATATAAAAAAATAATATTATTTATCAACTATATAACAACATAACAAACAAGGGGGTAAGATGCGGAAAAAAACATTGTTAACTACACTTTTAATTGCTATCGGATTTGTTTTTATTAATCTAAATCCGGTATATAGTGCAGATGTTGCAAAAATAGGTGTTTTTAATTTTCAAAAGTTTTTTGAAAAATCAGAAGTTGGTAAGGCTGCCCAGGTAGAGTTAAGTACAGCTGGTAAAAAAATGGAAAAAGATCTTAAATCAAAAGGCAAAGAGATTGAAGAGTTAAAGACAAGACTTGAAAGAGAAGCCATGGTTATGGATAAAGCAATGAGGGAGCAGAGTCAACGGGAGTATAGAATAAAAATCAATGATTATAAAGTGCTTCAAAAAAAATATTCAGAAACTTTTAAAAAACTTCAGACCCGCATAGTACAAAAACTTCAAAAAGAGATAGCAGACGTTGTAAAAAAAGCAGGAGAAAAAGGCGGATATTTAATGATAGTACAAAAACCAGGTGTTTTATATTATCCTGCTTCCATTGACATTACAGACAGTATTATAAAAAAGTTTAATTTAAAATATGCTAAAAAAAAATAAACCATGGAAAAATCACTAAAAGAAATTGCTGTATTTGTTAATGGAGATTTTTCAGGCAATGAAAAAACAGTAATAAAAGACGTAGCTCCCTTTGAATCTGCTGAAAAAGGTCATATAACCTTTGCATCAGATCCTAAACTTTTAAAAAAAATAGATAAAACATGTGCATCAGCCATAGTTGTTCCATCTGATTTTTCCTGTGAAGGCAAAAATCTTGTTCAGGTATCAAACCCTAAACTTGCTTTTTTTCGTATAGTTGAGCTTTTTTATCCACCAGAGAAAAGTGATTTTCAAATATCTTCGGGATCACACATTGGGAATAATTTTATCTATGGCAAAAATATTTCAATA
>JASFBI010000121.1 GCA_030149595.1 Desulfobacterales bacterium | reverse complement strand
ATATTTAGAAGAAACCATGGAAACAACCCCGCCAGCATCTACACTAAACCCTTCCATAAAAAGAATGGAGATTAAAACATAGATTAGAAACGGCAGAGCCACAAGAAAATTGTTTAAAACTCCTTTACGTAATCTTGATTCAAGCTCAGGCGTTGACGAAAGATCAATACTGTTTAAAAGGTATAATGCTCCCAAGACCCTGGCATTAAATACAAGAAAAATACCAAGGGATAGATTGAATAATGAAAAAGCAGCTTCAAGCCCCCTTAAATTTATACCCATTAAAGTATAGTTCCAGGTTACTCTGTTATACAGATCAAGGGTAAAATTAGAACCTGTATAAAATGTACCCACTGCAACGCCAACAAGCAGAACACCGACTGATCCATTTATAAAAAGAAACACTTCATAAACGGCTGCTCCCAGAAAATTATCCGGTTTTTTCCGATATTCATAGCTTACAGCCTGTATAATAAATGAAAAAAGAATAAGCATCCATACCCAGTAGGCACCACCAAAACTTGTTGCATAAAATTTAGGAAAAGCTGCAAACAGTGCTCCTCCAAAAAGAACAAGTGTTGTAAAAGGCATCTCCCATTTACGACCAAGGGACGTTACCACCAATGACTTCTCAATATCTGTTTTAGCCACCTGCCACAAAAGGGTCTGCCCTCCCTGGACAAAATTAAGAAATAAAAACAAAGCACCAACAGTGGAACATATTATCCACCAAAGCTGTTGCAGAGTAAAATAGTCTATATTTGCAAACATTTTAACAGCCCTCCCCAGGTCCTGTGGAAATTTGCTTAAGCATGATTTTTATTTCAGCTACAAGTAAAAGGGTAAACAGACCTAAAAACATAAAAAATGTAACCTGAACATCAACAGCTGCAATATTCGTTGTTGCAATTTTTACAGGCAGTAAACCGTAAATAGCCCATGGCTGACGACCAACCTCAGCGACAACCCATCCTGATTCCTGAGCAATCAGACCTAAAAAACCGGATAATAAACCAATGGGAAGTAACCATGTCTTTTGAGTAAGAGAGCCCTTTATACCATAAAACAGAAAGGCAGCAAAAAGAATCGGAAAAAATGAACCGAGAGCAACCATAATATGAAAAGCATAATATGGTATGGCAACCGGTGGAACAGCCTCTTCAGGTTTATCAAGATAACCGTATCCAAGGTAATCCTGATTTTCTCTAAATCTTGCCAGTGATATTTCAGCTTTTTCCTTACTGTTTTCCTTTCTGGCCAGTTTAAATAAAGCAAGATCATTTATTGCTTTTTTACCTTTTACTATTTTTGACTCAATACTCTCTATACCTTCTTCTTTATTACCATATACAAGATCGTCAATCCCAGGTACAAAAGAGTCAAGGGAACGATTTGCAAGAAGAGAAAGGGCATATGGAATCTCAAATTTAATTAAAAAAGGATCCTGATTATCTCCTGGCTGCTTATTGGGATTTAAAATTCCGGCTGCAACAATACCAGCTGATCTTTCTCCCTTGTATAACCCCTCAATAGCCGCAAGCTTCATAGGCTGCTTCTGTGCAACCACATAGGCAGATTCATCTCCGGTAAAGGCAACATAACCTGAAGAAAGCAAACCAAATACAGAAGCCACAATAATTGATTTTTTTGCCATTTGAATATGTCTTCCTGCTATAATATACCAGCAGGAGATTGTAAGTACAAATAAAGAGGCAAATAAAAATCCGGAACTTGAAGTGTGAACAAACTTAGAAACTGCAACAGGATTAAAAACAACTTCAAAAAAACTTTGCATTTCAAACCGTGCTGTTTCAGGATTAAAAAGCATGCCAACAGGATTTTGCATCCATCCATTGGCAACAAGAATCCATACAGCTGAAAGATTTGAACCTACAGCTACCATCCATGTGGAAAAAAGATGAAATTTCTTTGAAACCCTGTTCCAGCCAAAAAACATTACAGCAAAAAAAGGTGCCTCAAGAAAAAAAGCAAAAAGTCCCTCAATGGCAAGAGGTGCACCAAAAATAGCTCCAGCTATCCAGGAGTAGTTAGACCAGTTTGTTCCAAATTCAAACTCAAGAATAATTCCAGTAGCAACACCAATTGCAAAGTTAATTCCAAACAGGGTCATCCAGAATTTCGTAATTGTTTTCCATTCCTGATTTCCTGTACGCACATAAATAGATTCAAAAAAAACACACAAAAAAGAAAGTCCTAAGGTTAACGGCACAAATATCCAGTGATACATGGCAGTAAGAGCAAACTGTGCTCTTGCCCAGTTCACCATAGTCAGATCAATATCTGTCATTATTTTCCTCCTGCGTTATTCTTTATCGGCCACAACAAAATATAAAAGTTCAATTATTCTAATCGTTTGGACGGATTTTTATATAAAAAAAATATAGAATTTAGTTTTAATAAACAGCTTCGGCTCTATTTAGCATAGGAAACATTCTTTGTAATTTGATCAAGAACATAACTTCCTTTTTCTTTATCGGTTTGAAATTTTGTGTTCAGATAGTCAGGAAAGAAGAAAATCTTCAAAATTACAAACATAACAAAAAGCTTTATCAGAATAATTTTCCAGAGCTTTTTCCCAAGAATCATTCCTCTAAAACCATCCTTGTAAAATGTATAAATACTTAAGCTGTTTTTAAGTACTTTCTTATTTAAAAATAGTTTCCAGTGATTCATAGATTCTTTTCCATGATAATATCCTAATATCGCATTTATTTTACGACAGCCTGTTAAAAAATTACTCCCAGACAATACAATCCTTTGGACAATTTTTTATAGCTTCCAGAATATCTTCATCTAAATAATCATCAAGAGAAAGTACTTCCACAAAGCCTGCATCATTTATCCTAAATGCATGGGGAGCAAGCTCAACGCAAATTTCGCAAAAAATACATGATTCCAGCTCAATAACAGGAATTTTCTTAGAATGTGACAATATCTCCATAGTAAACCCCAGCTTTTATAGTTTCACCTGCAACGTTATTCCAATAATCTTTATCAATATAAGCCTGTTTTACTTTAGAGCTTGTCTCATGAATTATTTGCTACAGGCTGATCTTCATGAACCCTGGACATTCGCTTAATTGTATGTGCTATTCTGCTATTTTTCAAACTGGATTTTTTTATATACAAGCTACCAAAAGAAAATCAGTAATCTTGCCATTTATATTAACAAAGCATCTAAAATTTTGACAGTTTATCATGATCTTTGCTGACTTACCAGATTAAATTAATACATCACACAAAAAATACTGCTCTTAACTCTTTTTATATGTGTATAATTAAAACCAACACACTCTGTCTCAAACATTATTGATACAAAATACCCATATCGTAAGACAAAACTGTCTCACGATACATCAATATTCCCCCTCCTTCTCTGGTTCATTATTCCTAAAGAAGGTTTCTCTTTTTTAAAAGAGGAACAGGATCAACAATATGCCTTGGAAACCACTTTTTATGACTTTTAGCACCTAATGCCATGGAGAGAAGTTCAGAAAAATGAAGTATCGGTATAGGATCTTTAATGGTACATCTTATTTCAATATTCAAATGACACATTGAACATGCTGTAACCAAACATTCAGCTCCTGCTTCCATGGCCTTTGAAACAATTTCATTAACAGCATTTTCTGCTATTTTGGGTTTTGCCACAGAAAGATATGTACCACAACACTTTGACCTGTATCCAAAAGAGATCATATCTGCACCCAACCCTGACAAAGTTTTCTCCATAAGCCCATGAAAGCTTGGTCCATGCCTTAAATCAGGGGGCATAAAAAGCATACATCCATAATAGGGAGCAACTTTGATATTATTTAATTTCCCCCGGGGTTTTTTGATATAATCAGACAATTTTATTCTGCTGAAAATTTCAAAAAAATGAATAATCTCAAGATTTGGATTAAAAACTGTTTTCCAATCTTCTTCATATTTCTGCCTTAATTTCTCATCTTTTTTTAAATTCAGGTAAGCCTGTTTCATACGAATAAAACAGCTTGGACATGCAATCATTAATGGCATACCTGCAGGTATTAAAGAAATATTTCGTAAAGGCAGATTTTCCCCAACCTCGTGGTTAATACTATGGGCAGAAGAAGAACCGCAGCAGTTCCAGTCTTCAAGCTCAAATAATTTAATTTTTACTTTTTTACAAAATTTCAATAAAGACGATGTGTTTTCATGTCCGGAAGTCTTCAAAGTACACCCTGGGAAAAATGAATATCTCTTCCATTCCTGAACGGGTTTTTTCTTATTTTTTAAAAATTCTTTCAATGGCATCCTCGTCTTTTACTTTTGAAGGTGTTAAGTCCAATTTTCTTTTCTTCAACATTTTTATACCAACACCCATATCGCTTAAAAAATCCTTCTTTTTAAGCTTATACCTGAGCATTATTTCCAATTTATGTGTTCTTCCATATTTTTCAACAGTATTTAAAACCTCCCTATGAAAATTCAATATATCTGGTTCTGCAATTCTAACCTTTCTTTTAAGTGCCAGGTGGCGAAGACTATCCATAACAGCAGGAATATCAATAGCCATAGGACAATAATTACAGCATGTATTGCATCCTACACATATCCAGATGGTTGAAGATTCCAGAACTTCTTTTTCCATTCCCATTTGAATAAGACGCAGTACGACATTTGGATAATAATCCATACCTTCCAAAAAAGGACAGGAATTGGTACATGTTGTACAATGCAGGCATTCACTAAAATTTACACCAGACTGTTTTCTGATTTTATATATGAATTTTCCCCGGTTATTACCTAATTTAATCATATTGTCTACTGCCTTTCCACTTTTTTTGACATTATCCCATCACTGATAATCTTGAAATTTAAATTCACTCATCATATATTAAACATATCAGCGTATCAATAATATTCAAACTTACAAAATCTATACCATATTAAGATTTTTTTTGATAAAATCCAAAAATACAAATTTTTAAAACAGTTATAATTTTCATATGGGAAGGGATCATCAAAAATAAATAGCAGTGTAGTTCTAAATAACCGGCATGGCCGGAGCATGGTTGTTCACATCGGCCACAACCGGGTCAACCCCTGATCATGCAGCCATATTGTAAAAGCGTCGCAATGATCACAAGTGCCAAGGCTTCCATTGTTTATGTTGCCGCGGTTACCATTCCCGACGTACCAGACAATTGGTCCCCATCCCTGCTTAGAGTACGCATGGCAGTGTGGGCAATTATAAGCTTTAGCTTTACATGAAGGAACAACATATGGAGTTGGAGTCATTTCTTGTCCTATATTTTGGGTGCCATAACGCTAAAATGCAGCCGTCATAAAAAAGCCTTGATAAATTTAAAGTTAAGAAAAACTTCCCGGCTTTTTTGTGTCGGCTGCATTTTTTTGTTCGGTGATAACCGTAGGGATTTCAAATTCAATTCGACCGTTTTTCCAAACTGGAATTTTGTAATTATTTTTTCTTGCATCTTCGGCAACTTTGTCAGCAGCCCTCTGCAAGGCTTTAAGGCCAAGAATCGCATATTTACTATGTTTTTTCATTATACTTCACTTCCTTTTTCATCAAGAATACCAGGGAGGTGGCGAGAGGTGTCAAAAACTATCCATGAATCTGCTAATGGTTTATATAGCAAATTAAAATTTTCCCAGCTTCTTTCAAAACGCCTTTTGATTACATGCTCTGGAATATTGTGACCACCACGGGCGACTCGCAGTTTAACACGCTCAATTGCAAAATCTACAGAAGGAATTTTAAAAAAATATATAATAACTTCATACCCCATCTTTTTCCATTCAATAATTTTTTTGACATAACCTTTGCCACTGAGTGTCGTTTCAAAAGCGAATGAATTATTTTTTTTTGTACACTTAGTGATATTTTTAATCATTAATCTACCGGCCTCAATGGCCATTTTTTCAGGTTGAAAAGGCGAAAGACCTTGCGCTATTAAATCGGCATTTATAAAATTTAGGCATTCAGCTTCAATCGGAAGAAATTCATTTGCAAAAGTCGTTTTTCCTGCCCCATTGGGCCCTGCCAATATATAGCATTTCATATTCATTTAAATTTATCTATTTCCTTTCATCGAACATAGAGCTGAAGGGCTGGGCAACGATAACAAAAAAACTATGATAAAGGTAAAAACTATCGGTCAAATACTGCCTTTCAAAAAACGGCACGGCTTTACCCAGTCCATCTCAAGCGCATAGTTACCCCAAACTCAGTCATTTTCCTCATCATTCCAAGGATTGATAATGGACAAATTACTTGCTTGAAAGTCCTTTTCATTTCTTGTCACTAAGATGAGATTATGAGTAT
>JASFBI010000120.1 GCA_030149595.1 Desulfobacterales bacterium | reverse complement strand
ATACCCGTTGTATTCCGAGGATTAAATTTATTTTTTAACGCAGAAATTGGACAAAGTAGTGTTTTGTAACAGCCTGTCTGGGCATTTTGTAAAAAAAGCTTATAATGATAAGCTTTTTTTACAAATTACTGCGTGTTGATTATTCCATTTTCCATATAGTATAATACTCTCTTTCTGCCTGATCTTTGTTAATTACAAAAAGATCTAACCATGTAGGAGTAATATCAATGTTAAAGGAGGTGGTTTGCCAGGTGGAAATTGAACTGTTTGAGTCGTTGAATCCAGGGTTGTTTATATTTTCTGAATTATTATTCCAGCTTGCTTTAATGGAATCTGTATAAGCTCCGGCTGGATTGTTCCATAAAACAGTAATATCACCCGGTGTGGTAAGGTCATTTAAATTATGAGTTGCAGGTGCGGTAACAGTCGCAAAATTTGCACCAGTTAACTCGCTTGAGTCAGCTGGTACTGCAGGAATTAAATCTATCCAGATATGTCTTATATTATCATTGTCATCAAGGCCTGCAAAAACAAATTCCAGACTATCAAATGTTGATATATCCAGTCCTCCGTCTTCCTGCATATACATATGGTTCCACAGATTTTGACCTGGCACATTGCTTATTTTATATCTTTGATTATCATTGGCTTCTTTTGTCATAAGCAGAGCATTAAGCGGCTCACTGCTTATTTTATCAATGGTTATAGCCGGCATGGCACTGTTTAAAATCAGGGTTTTATTTATAGTGAAATTATCAAGTGCAAGGTTATTGGTGTCATAGGTCCAGAAGGCAAGACCTGAGTATATAGATGAACTGTTATCTGTATCAATAAAATTAAATGCCTGAACATCTGCCTTGCCTCCATTGGAAAACGGGCATCTGTTACCATACCATTTTAAAGGAGCATCTTCATTTTTTCTGACAAAACTGGTCAAAAAGGAGTCGGTTGTACTACCTTTTTTGTATGTAATTATACACCAGAATCCTTCAAGATTATCTCCATATTAAGAGAACTCTGCATTGCCGATTTGCTGGATTTTCATATTTCTGTATAAAGAAAAGCCAGTATATATTACATCTTTTACAGGATAATTACTGTCTGTGGTCCAGTTTGCTATGGTTTCATCAGTACTGTATCCGTTATCAAGAAAATCATCATCCATTAAAGAACTTGTAAGTGTATTTAACTCTTCCTCTGATGCTTGTGTATCTATAAGTTCTTTAATTTGAATAAAGATATTTTCAAGTTCTTCTTCAAGGGTAGGCTTTGTTACGTTTTCTCCTGTTTCAAGAGATATTGCATATAGTGTTTCCTGTGTAAGCCTGTTTTTAATCGTGGCTATTTTATTGCTATATGAGATCTCTATTGTATCTAAAACTCTGTCAAAATTTGTATTGTCGGCTGCAAATTCACTTTGAATCAAATCAAAATCATCATCAATATTTAACTCCAGCAGAGTGAATATCTCTTTAAGAAGTTCTTTGGCTGATATAATATTATTATTATCAGGTGTGCTTCCACTGGGATTTAAAGCATAATAAGAGACAGGGTTTTCTCCCATGGCCATTGCCATAATCATATTTGTTACAGGTGTAATATTTGCTGTGCCTGGTTTGTCGATTGTGGAGTATAGTATAACATTTCTTCCACTGCTTGTACCTTCTGCCTTAAGCAGAAAAGGAGGTGTCAGATCTGAAACTCTGATTTTAAAAAAGCCCATGTTGTTTGTGTGACCTGAAAATTTGTTACCATTGTCTCCTGTAATGGTAACCATCCCTTCTTCTATGGCCGCACCTGTTGCAGCAGTTCCTGTAATATATTTAGCAGCTGATGCTGGTTCTGGTGCTGATGATGATGGTGGTGGTGGTGGTGGTGGGGGGGGGGAGCTTGAATCTCCATCGCTGCTACTTCCGCAGCCTATGAATAGAAGAGTGAGTGTGACAAAAAGAAAATGTTTTAATGACTTCATGTTGATTTAAATCCTTTGAGTTAAGGTTATATTTTTTTGTTATGTAGTTTGAAAATAAAGAGTCAGGGAGTATGAGTTGTTTTTTTGTTAAAGAAAAATAAATATTCTTTACCTGAAATACTTTGCCTAAATCAATATAGAAAACTGTAATAACTGTTTCAGCCTTGTGTTTTTACTATTTTATTTTTTACTACTTTAAAATATAAAGTTTTACAATAAAAAAAAAGTATGATTTATTTCGTATATAGAAAAGTAAAAGAACAGATTGAAAGCTCAACAATCTAATACTTTAGTTCTTTATATAGTAGAATATACGGTAGAATACAAAGTAGAATATGTAGTACTTTTGTATGGTTTAAAAAAAAGTCTAAAACCTGTCGGGTACAAACCATGCTTTTTTATTACAACCTCAACATATACAAACAGTTAATTTATCCAGTTTGTATATGTTGGGAAAAGAGCCTTCTCGGACAGGCTCATAGGGTATAATAACGCAGTTTGTGCTTAAAATACCCCCCTGCATTGAACTTAAAGAAAGTTTCATTCCGTACTAATTCAGGTATAATAAAAAATATTGACTATAATTTTTTGTTGTAGTAAATAAAATCTTTTATTTTTTAAAAACAATGTGTGCATGAAGCTCGCAAAAACAGTTAAAGGTTGATTTGATTAATAAACCATGAAGGTTTGGAATAGTATTTTAAATTTTATTTTGGAGATTAATTATGAAGAAGACTTTTATTTTGCTTTGTTTTATGTGTTTTGTACTGTTTTTTGCACGTCCAGCTATGTCCCACTTTGGAATGGTGATTCCTTCAGATTCTATGATTATGGCCGATGATAATCGAACAGTTAATTTTAAAATCTCTTTTTCACACCCATTTGAACTTGTAGGAATGGAGCTTGTTAAACCAAAACGGTTTTTTGTTATGGCAGGTGAAAAGAGTTCTGATCTGCTTAAAAATCTTAAAAGTGTTAAAGTTATGGGGCATAATGCATGGAGTGCTGCATATAAAATTAAACGTCCTGGTGCATATATATTTTTAATGGAGCCAGAACCTTATTTTGAACCTTCTGAGGATTGTTTTATAATCCATTATACAAAAACCGTTACTGCAGCTTTTGGAGATGATGAGGGATGGGACAGGGAGCTTGGAGTGAAAACAGAAATTGTACCCCTGTCAAAACCCTATGGATTATATGCAGGTAATGTTTTTCAGGCAGTTGTAAAAAAAGATAGAAAACCTGTTGCCTGGGCCGAGGTTGAAGTTGAGTACTATAATGAAAAAAACAGATATGAGGCTCCGACAGATTATATGGTGACCCAGACAATAAAAGCCGATAAAAATGGTGTGTTTACCTATGCAGCTCCTGTCTCAGGATGGTGGGGCTTTGCAGCTTTAAATACAGCTGATTTTAAAATAAAGAGGAATGGTGTAGATAAAGATGTAGAGCTTGGCGCTGTTATATGGGTTGAGTTTCAGGATTTTAAAAATAAAAAATAATATATAAGAAAAAAATATGCATATTTCCGAAGGTATTTTATCTGCACCTGTTTTACTATCAGGTGCAGTCGTTTCTGTTGTGGCAGTGACAGTAGGGTTAAAAAAGTTAGATATAGATAAGATTCCCCAGGCATCTATTCTTTCCGCTGCTTTTTTTGTGGCCTCCCTTGTTCATGTTCCACTGGGGCCATCTTCTGTTCATTTAATTTTAAATGGAATAGTTGGCATTATACTTGGGTGGGGAGCAGTTCCTGCTATTATGATAGCTCTTGTTCTTCAGGGCGTTCTGTTTCAATTCGGGGGTATAACTACTCTTGGTGTAAATACTGTAATAATGGCTGTTCCTGCTGTTATATCCTATTATATTTTTAAACCGTTTATATTTAAAAAAAATGTAATTTCATCTTCTGCTTCATTTGCGTGTGGTTTTTTTTCAGTCTTTTTAAGCGGGGTGCTTGTTGCTCTGTTTTTAATTATGACAGAAGAAGGGTTTGTGAAAATAGCCTATGGTGTTTTTTTGGCTCATTTACCGGTTATGATAATTGAAGGTTTTGTGACCATGTTTTGTATAGGTTTTTTAAAAAAGGTAAATCCTGAGCTGTTACCTGAAACAACTCTGTGTCATGATGAAATTCTGGTAAATGATAAAAAGGGAGTGCTGGAAGGTAAGTAATATAATTATGCAAAAACAGTTAAGGTTTGAGAAGATGTGGCATGGGGATTTTTTTAAGAGAACTGCATGTTTTTTAGTAATGTTTAGTATTGTTTTTCTTTGTTTTTTTCTGTCAAAAAGTTTGGCACATAAGGTAGTTGTTTTTGCATGGGTTGATGGGGACATGGTTCATGTGGAGAGTAAATTTAGCGGAGGCAGAAAGGTTGTATCCGGAAAAGTTGAGGTTTTTGATTTATCAGAAAATTTTATCTGTTCAGGTAAAACAGATGATAAAGGTATGTTTTCATTTAAAATAAACAGAAAAACAGGAATGAAAATAAAACTTTTAGCTGGTATGGGGCATATGGGGCAATGGATAATATCTGCAGAAGAGGCAGGCGTATTATCTGAAACAGCACCTGTTAAATATCATGGAAAAGAGCAAAAAAGCCTGCCTGTTTTATCAAAGGATAGAGATAGTTCATGCAAAAATTTGCATTTTATAAACAGTGCAGAAAACAGTGAGATAAAAAAAATAATAGAACAGACCATAGATAGAAAATTAAAGCCTGTTTATGTTCTTTTGTCAAAAATGCAAAATCCAGGAGCGAGTATTAGTGATATTTTAGGTGGGATTGGCTATATATTTGGATTTATGGGAATTATCATCTATTTTAAATCTAAAAAAACAGATAGTATCTGATTATGATTGAAGAACCATTTGCAACAGGCAGCTCTATTATCCATAAAATAGATCCCAGAGTAAAAGTCGTTTGTGCTGTTCTGCTCTCTACAATTGTTGCTCTGTCTGATAATTTTGTATCTATTGGCAGTGCTTTGGTTTTATCACTTATACTTCTGTTTTCTGCCCGTTTAAATACAGGAGAGGTGCTTTCAAAGCTAAAAATTGTGTGGGGGTTTATTACTGTTTTATGGCTTTTTTTACCCCTTACCATACCAGGTGAAACTATTTATAATATAGGCTGTTTAGAATTTTCAAAACAGGGTCTTGTACTTTCTGCCCTGATTACTTTAAAATCAAATATTATATTACTCTTTTTTTTTACTCTTGTATCTACCATGAATTTTATTACATTTGGATATGTTTTAAGCTGTTTTAAAATACCTTCAAAGCTTATTTATATGCTTATGCTTACCTACAGGTATATTTTTGTTATAGACAAAGAGTATCAAAAGCTTTTAAGAGCTGTTAAAACAAGGGGGTTTTCTCCAAAAACGGACACACATACCTACAAAACATATGCATATCTTATAGGCATGCTTTTTGTAAAGGCATCTTTAAGGGCAAATCGGGTATCAAATGCCATGTTATGCAGGGGTTTTAAAGGTAAGTTCTATTGTCTTTTTGAATTTAATGTGTCTAAAAAAGATTATATCTTTTTTGGATTTATATCAGTTTATTTGATATTTTTTATTTACCTTGAGTATTGCTGGGAATTTATATTTTGGATATAAAAGAGATGGGAAACAGTTCGTATCCTCTGATTAATCTTGAGTCGTTATCCTATACCTACCCCTTAGGGAAATCTTTAGTAATTGATAAATTAAATTTAAAGGTTTTTAAAGGTGATAAAATAGGTTTGTTTGGTTCAAATGGTTCTGGAAAAACAACACTGTTTCATTTGATTATGGGGTTAATAGAACCTGTTTCAGGAACCATTAAAATATTTAATAAACCTGTAAAAAGTAAACAGGATTTTAAAAATGTTTACAAAAAAATCGGAATTCTTTTTCAGGATTCAGATGATCAGTTATTTTGTCCGACAGTTATAGAAGATGTTGCTTTTGGTCCTTTAAATCTTGGGAAAAGCAAGGATGAGGCAGTGAAAATTGCCAAAGATATATTGGATTTTTTAGGATTAAAAGGATTTGAAGACAGGATAACCCATAAACTTTCTGGTGGTGAAAAAAGACTGGTTGCCCTGTCCACTGTTCTTGCTATGAAACCTGATGTTATTTTACTTGATGAACCAAGTACAGGTCTTGATAATTTTACCAAAGAAAAAATTACAGGTGTTTTAAAGGATCTTGATTTAACATATCTTGTAATATCCCATGAAAATGATTTTCTATTAAATGTAACTGATACTGTTTGTGTCATGGAAAATGGCAGGATTATACAGAATGTTGATGCACACCAGTATCTTCATAAGCATCCGCATCCACTTGCTTTTAAATAGTGCCGA
>JASFBI010000119.1 GCA_030149595.1 Desulfobacterales bacterium | reverse complement strand
AATAGGAGTTCCACCTGATATTGAATCAATTGAAATTTGCAGAGCTGTTGCAGATATTTCAAAAAAGCATGGAATAAATATAAGAGTAATAGGTTCCACAGATCTAACCCATTATGGCTCAAATTTTAATTTTACCCCAAAGGGTTTGGGAGAAAAAGCATATAAATGGGTAAAATATGAAAATGATGGGAAAATGATAAAAGCTATTACTGCAATGGATCCCAAAGAGGTTTTAGATCAAGCTCAAAAAAACAGCAGTGCATGCTGTTCAGGTGCTGTAGCTGCTGCCATTGCCACTTTAAAAAAGCTTGGAGCCGGTAAATCTGAAAAAATTGCCTATTCCAACAGTTATGAAAAAAGTCCAGGCAACAGTTTTGTGGGATATGCCGGAATTGTTATTAGATGAAAATTTTTATTTTTTTTCTTTTCCCATCCAGTAAATTTTATCTTTCCATTCAAAACCAAACTGCTCTAATCCAACATCGAGCCAGTTCTCCAGTAACTGAAGATCAGGCAGATCTCCTTTGAGTGAAGCCTTTGTGTCAAGATTAAATGCTATGGGAACATTTAGTTGATGTTTTATAGGAATATCGGCAGATATTTTTGTTCTGATTGGTATATGAAACATACTGTTTACATGGACTTTGGTTGGGGATTTAAATTTTATATTTATTATTTCATTAATTGGGATGGCTTTTTTTACAGGAACACTCATAGATAAAGGAACTAATCCTTTTACAGGTACAGATAAATTCATTCCAAAAAGTCTTACAGAAAAAGTATTGTCAATATTAATAACAGTTTCTATGGGAATGTCTGCATCAAGATAGACGGTAAGCCGAATAGGCATCTGTGTTTCGATCTCTACTGGAACAGAAAAAGTTTCATTAACAGGAACTTCTAAATCCTGATTAAAAGGAAAATTAATTTTAAAAGTTTCATCAATCTTAACCTTTATATTCTCTTTTACCTCGGTATGAATAGGAATGGCACCTACAACTTTAGCATTAAATGATTGCTGGTCTATTTTAATTTTTAATTTTAATAAATCCAAAGGAGAATACAGGAAAAAAGCAACCCCTATAAGAGATATACTTATAACTGCCAGTATTATCACACTAAAAACAAGTAAAAAATTGAATTTTATGGTAAAATGTATTTGTTTCATATTTTTATGGTAAAAAAATAAAATTGTTATAATATTATCTATACTATTATATAGTTTAAAATCAAAAAACAATAATAACTTTAAAAAACCTTGTAATTGGTAATAAATAACTGTTGTATACAGATAGTAGAAAAAGTGCATCAACAGGCTGTTACAGAATGAAAAATTCTTCAAGTTCAAAGCAGAAAATTAATTTACAAGAACAAATCATGAAAAAGAGAGAGATAAAATATGGAAATTTATAAAGCTGTTATTTTAGGAATAATTCAGGGACTTACAGAATTTCTTCCTGTAAGCAGTTCGGGTCATCTTGTTATATTTCAGAATTTTTTAAAGGTACAGGAACCTGCTCTTTTTTTTGACATAAGTGTCCATTTTGGAACCCTGTGTGCTGTTTTTATAATATTTTTTAAAGATATAAGATTAATGATATCAGCCCTTTATAAGTTTTGTGCAGGTTTTATCACAGGTAAAAAAAACAGCTCTGAAATAAATGAAGATAAAAATCTAAAATTTGCATTTTTAATAATTGCTGGTTCTGTTCCCACTGCTGTAATTGGACTTTTACTTCACACAGTATCAGAAAGACTTTTTTCATCCATAGTGTCTGCAGGCTGCATGCTTTTGTTAACCGGAGTTATTTTATGGAGTACAAAAAACATTAAGGAAAATGTTTTTGAAATAAAGAGATTCTCTTTTTTTAAAGCATTTTTTATAGGAATTGTTCAGGGGTTAGCTGTAATCCCAGGTATTTCAAGATCTGGGTCAACTATTGCGTCTGCTTTGCATATGGGTATAGACAGAGAAAATGCTGCAAAATTCTCCTTTCTTTTGAGTATTCCTGCAATATTGGGAGCTCAGATTTTAAGTATTAAAGATATCTTATCAGGAGCAGTTGTTTTGGATGCAGGGATTATAATTGGGACAGTTACAGCTTTTATTACAGGATATTTCTCTCTTATACTTCTTATTAAGATAGTAAAAAAAGGCCGTCTGTATTTTTTTGCCCCCTATTGCATTGTTATAGGAATAATTGCACTGGTTTTCGGATCCTTTTAAATTTAAAATCAACAGCCAGCTGTTTTTATTAAATTAGTATTGATTTACCATAACTGTTTTCTGTATAACGGCCATAAGGTCGATCTGGATTTTACATCCAAATCAGCCCACAACAAAAAACGAAAGTTCAATGATTATAGTCATTTGGACAGAGTTTCATATAAAAAACTCTTAATTGATGAATTTTTAAAAAATAATGAATAAATACAATAAATTCGGGATATAACTATGATCAAAATAAATGAACACTATTTAAAACTCCAGGCATCGTATCTTTTTTCAAATATTGCAAAAAAAGTATCTGTTTTTCAGAAATCAAATCCAAACAGTGAAATAATAAGACTTGGTATTGGAGATGTAACACGCGCACTTCCAGATGCCTGTGTTGCTGCATTCCACAGAGCTGTTGACGAAATGGCTGACGATACAAGCTTTATGGGATAGGGACCTGAGAAGGGATATGAATTTTTAAGGGAAGTTGTCTCTCAAAATGATTATAAAAACAGAGGGGCAGATATCTCAGCTGATGAAATATTTATAAGTGATGGTGCAAAGTGTGATGCCGGTAATATTCAGGAAATATTTGCCACTAACACGAAAATTGCCATTACAGACCCTGTATATCCTGTGTATTTAGATAGTAATGTTATGGCCGGAAGAACAGGGGATTATCATAATGGCCGTTACAGAGGCATCACATATCTTGATAGTACGATGGAGAATAATTTTTTACCAAAAATACCAGATGAACGTGTAGAGCTTATATATTTATGTTTTCCAAATAATCCCACAGGAGTTACAATTTCAAAAGACGGATTAAAAAAATGGGTTGATTATGCCAGGGAAAACAAAGCTGTTATCTTATATGATGCTGCATATGAAGCTTTTATAAGAGATGAAAAACTCCCAAGATCAATTTATGAAATTGAAGGTGCTAAAGAAGTTGCAATTGAGTTCAGAAGCTTTTCTAAAACAGCAGGCTTTACAGGAACAAGATGTGCTTTTACTGTTGTACCAAAAGAGTGTGTGGCCTATGATGTACATGGCAATGCACATGATCTGCACAGCATATGGAACAGAAGACACTGCACAAAATTTAATGGTGTATCTTATCCTGTTCAAAGAGCTGCTGAAGCAGTTTACAGTGATCAGGGCAAACTGCAGGTAAAAAAGCTTACAGACTACTACCTTAAAAATGCTGCACTTATCAAAGATGAAATTAAAAGCCTCGGCTTTCCCTGTGCAGGCGGTGATAATTCTCCATATATATGGATTTTTGGCAACAGAGATTCCTGGGACTTTTTTGATATGCTTCTTGAAAAAACAGGGGTTGTATGTACTCCTGGAGCAGGTTTTGGCAGATGCGGTGAAGGTTTTATAAGATTAAGTGCATTTAACAGCTATGAAAATGTTCAAAAAGCCATGGGGAAAATAAAAAAAGCTATTTAGTGCCTGAACAAAACTGTCTTTTTCGTAAGTCTCTCTGTCAGGTAAAAACTTTGATCTTCCTTGACCTTGACAAAAAAACCACAGTTTTCGTTTGGCCACTTCTAAGTAACTAAATTATTTTTCCCTGATAATTTAGTTGTTTATAGGATTGGTCTCAGCCGTGGCTTAGGGGAACGCTATTTATTAACTTATTTTTTTATTAAAAAGGAAAAAATGAATAAAAATAAATCATCCACCTGCAAGTTAAAACAAGGTGATAAAATATTCGGTTATATAGTTAAAAAAACAAATAGGCTCATAGATATTGATGCTGATTTTTTAGAACTTGAACATGTTAAAACAAAAGCAAAACATATTCATATACAAAATAAAGACAAGGAAAATACATTTGCAGTAGCCTTTAAAACTATTCCCTATGATTCAACAGGAGTTGCCCACATACTGGAACATACAGTTCTCTGCGGTTCCAAAAAATTTCCTGTAAGAGATCCTTTTTTTTCCATGTTAAAAAGAAGTCTCAATACATTTATGAACGCCTTTACATCTTCTGACTGGACAATGTATCCCTTTGCAACACCAAATCAATCAGACTATTTGAATTTAATGGATGTATACCTTGATGCAACATTTTTTCCAAAATTAGATAATCTCAGTTTTAAACAGGAAGGACACAGGCTGGAATTTGATAATAAAACAGATGAACTTACTTTTAAGGGGATTGTTTATAATGAAATGAAAGGAGCCATGTCATCCCCTGACCAGATAATGGCAAGATCCATCTTAAAGGCACTGTGTCCTGATACGACATACAGCAACAATTCAGGCGGAGCCCCTGACTGTATCCCAAACCTTGCCCATGATGAACTTGTTAAATTTCACAAAAGATTTTATCACCCCAGCAATGCTTTTTTTTTCACTTATGGTGATATGCCTTTGGAAAACCATCTGAATTTTATTGAAAAAAAAATTCTTGCCCATTTTGATTATAAAAATCCAAAATCCGATGTCCTCAATCAAAACAAATGGAGCAATCCAAAAGAGCTAAGCTTTTCCTATCCTTTAGATAAAAATAAAGACCACGCAAAAAAATATCAGATCTGTCTTGCCTGGCTGACCGCAGATATTACTGAAATTTTTGAAGTTTTATCCCTGTCTATTTTAGAACATATTCTTCTTGGTAATCCTGCATCGCCACTAAAAAAAGCATTAACAGATTCCAAACTGGGAAGTTCATTATCTGATGGAACAGGACTTGATCCGGATAATAAAGACACACTGTTTTCATGCGGCCTCAAAGATGTTTCTAAAGACAGCAGCGATAAAATTGAAAAAATTATATTTGATACTCTAAACAGACTTGTTAAAGAAGGTATTGAAAAAAAACTTATATATTCTGCAATTCATCAACTGGAATTTTACAAAAAAGAGATTACGAACTCACCATATCCATACGGAATAAAACTCCTGCTTACTATTTGCGGGAATTGGTTTCATGGAAATAATCCGGTAAAAATCCTTAACCTTGACTCCGAACTGGACAGACTTTACAAAGAGATAGAAAATGGACCTTTTTTTGAAAACCAGATTAAAAAATATTTTATTGAAAATCCACACAGAGCAAAAATAATCCTCGCACCTGATTCAAAAATGCAGGAAAACAAAAATATACAAACAGAAATTAAACTCAAAGAAATTAAAGAAAATTTAGACAGTACCAACATAAAAAAAATAAAGGAAGATACTGAAAAGCTAATTGCTTTACAGGATTCCAAAGAAGATATATCCTGCCTGCCGACTCTTTTAATTAAAGATATTAACCCTTTGATTGAATCTTTAAAACCATCTGAAATGTATTTGAAATACAACACAGAATCCTATATTCAAGATAAAGCTCCCATATTTTATTTTGCATCTGTTATGGGACTCGGAGGCCTTCCCCCGGAACTTCTACCCTATGTACCGTTTTTCTGTTCAGCATTTACAAAAATGGGCACATCTAAAACCAGCTATGTTGAGATGGCAAAAGAGATTGATTTGCATACCGGAAATATATCAATGAGTCCCCATGCAAGAATACGTTATAATTCTCAAGGTACCTGTATACCTTTTATATCTTTAAATGGTAAATGTCTGGGGAAAAATCATACCCGTATGTTTGATATTATCAATGAACTGATATTCCAATTTAACTTTTCCAATACTAACAGGTTAAAATCACTTATTTTTGAATACCAGGCTGGTCTGGAATCATCAATTATTCAAGATGGCCACAGACTGGCGATCTCACTTAGCTCAAAAAATCTCACTCCAGCCTCATCTTTAAATGAAATATGGCATGGGATTTCTCAGATCCAGACTTTTAACAGGCTTACAAAAGATTTTTCTGATGAAAAACTAAATGATTTTCTGGAAAAACTAACTTTAACAGGAACACATATTTTAAAGCAAAATAGCCTAAAAATGGCCCTTATTGGAGAGAAAAAAATTGTATCCTCTGCTTTATCATATTCAAAAAATCTACATAAAACATTTGCAAAAACAGATACAGATCAACTTATACACCCTGATAAAACAAACGATATAAATACAGTACAGGAAGGATGGCACACACCAACAGCTGTTCCATTAGTTGGAAGCTCATTTAAAACAGTTTATATGGAA
>JASFBI010000118.1 GCA_030149595.1 Desulfobacterales bacterium | reverse complement strand
AATTTCATGTATAAAAGTGGTAAGCACGCCTTTTAAATCTCCAAAGCTAACACCATGATCTACAAACAGACCTTCTATCTGATGAAACATGGGGGTATGAGTAATATCAGAATCACAGCGAAAAACTTTTCCAGGAGCTATAACTCTTACAGGAGGAGGATTCTTCTCCATTATTCTTATTTGAATAGGCGAAGTATGTGTTCGAAGAACAATATTATCTGAAACATAAAAAGTATCCTGCATATCTCTTGCGGGATGATTCTTTGAAATATTTAAAGCTTCAAAATTGTAATAATCAGTTTCTATTTCAGGCCCTTCTGCAACCTCAAAACCCAGCCTGGCAAATATATCTTTAATACAGTTTTCCACACTTGTTACAGGATGCAAGGAACCTGATGTAGACGGACGTCCGGAAAGAGACACATCAACATGAGCTGATCCTAAAGTTTTTAAATCAATTGCTTTAATCGCATCCTGTATAGCTTTGTCAATTTTATTTTTTAAAATATTAGCAAGCTTACCTGCCCCAGGTCTCTCTTCAGCAGGCAGTTTTGATATACCCCTTAAAAACTGAGTAAGAACACCCTTTCTTCCTAAATATTTAATTGAAATACTATCTAACTGTACACGTTCAGACGCATTGTCTATTTCAGTTAGAACATTCTGGTGTATCTTTTCTATATTTTCTTCCACTTGCCAACTCTAATATATTTTAAAATAGATTTACTAAATATTATTCATAGATAGCTGTGCAATACTTGAAAAAGCTTTAGGATCTGAAACTGCAAGCTCTGCAAGCACTTTTCTGTCAAGCTTAATTCCTGCAAGCTTCAATCCATGAATAAACTTGCTGTAACTTAATTTATTCATTCGAACCGCAGCATTTATTCTCACAATCCACAATCTTCTAAAATCACGCTTTCTTACCCTGCGATCCCTATAGCTATACATAAGAGCTTTATCCACAGCATCTGCAGCAGTTCTAAAAAGCTTGCTGCGACCACCTCTAAAGCCTTTTGCTAATTTTAAGACCTTTTTTCTACGTCTTCTTGCTTTAAAACCTCTTTTAATACGCATATTACCTCCTTAGCTATCCGTTAGGCAGCAGCAGTCTTACTTCTCTAACATTAGTCTTATCCACTATATTATCCTTGCGTAAACTGCGTTTTCTCTTTGTGCTTTTCTTGGTTAAAATATGGCTGCTATGGGATTTTCGATAAACAAACTTACCCTTACCTGTTTTCTTAAATCGTTTTGCAGCAGCACGATTAGTTTTTATTTTCGGCATAAATCAAACTCCTCAATAAAATTTTATTTCTGTTGTTACAAAAATATATGGCGCAAGACAGCAAATGTCCACGCCACAAAATAGTTACAAAAAATAGTCAAAACACCTAAATTATATTCGTGCCGTTGGCTTATATTTGCAACAACAAATTTTTAGATAATTATTTCTACAAGGCTTTAAAGAACAAATCACTATTATAGTAAACTTAAAAGATCTGTTTTTTCAGCAACCCTTCTTTATTTATATAAAACATAACCTAAAAAAACACAGGCAGACTCCGTAAAGAGACCATGCTAAAATACTAATAACATTAAAACAATTTTCCTATATGTTTTAATGTTTATGGTCAGTTCACACCAACTCTTTCCAACCAACATAGAACTTATTAGATACTATAAACGCAAAACAGCCACGCATTCATGATCTTCACAAGAAAAGTGAATGTATAATTAAACTAACAACAAAGCAGATGGACTATTTAGGAGATAAAAGCATCACCATGGTGCGTCCTTCAAATTTAGGATATTGTTCCACAAAAGATAGCTCCTCAGTCTCTTCAGCAATTCTGGAAAGCAATTCGCGTCCCTTTGAAGACAGAGTAATTTCACGCCCCCTGAACATAACCGTAACCTTTACCTTATCTTTTTTATTAAGAAATTTCTTAATATGACCAATTTTAGTATCTAAATCATGTTTATCGGTTTTAGGCCGCAACTTTATCTCTTTTACCTGAAAAGTGCTTTGCTTTTTCTTTGCTTCCTGACGTTTTTTAGTAGCCTCATACTTATATCGTCCAAAATCCATTATTTTACAGACAGGTGGTCTTGCCGTAGGCGAAACCTCAACCAAATCCAATCCAAAATCACCAGCTATATTCAAAGCATTATGAATAGATATAACACCAAGCTGCTTTCCATCCGGATCAATAACCCTGACCTCTTTTGCCCTAATATTTCTATTGGTATTTATTTTCTCCTGCTTAGCTATATTAATACCCCCATGTTTTTTTGCTTAAAACAATTAACAACAAGCCAACTAAAACAATTTATTTTATTTATATTATTATGTATTGAAAGGCAAGAAAAAAATGCAACCATTTTTAATCAAATCCTGTAAAATTATAGAATTAATATATTTTTTAGATGGAAAATAAATATTAAAACTGATAATATTAAATTTTAATAAAAAAATAAATACTTTATTAAATATTTATTTGCCTGTCAGGTTATTAAAATAAAAACTTATTAACAATAATATTATTAAACTCTCACTTATGTTTTTCCATAGTATTAAAATAAAAATAACAATGTACCTTTCATTTATTTTAATAACAGGAATGATTCTAATTACTCTTTTAATGATTTTTTTAGAACAACAAAATATGGTAGATTATTATTTAGATAGAGAACCGTTATTCTCATATTTAATAAAACTAAAATTAACCGGTACCCAAAAAAATAACTTAAGTTTAGTTCAAGATCTTGATGAAGTGACAGATAAAATTTTAAATTTAGGTGTAATATCTCTTCTTATAATTAATAAAAAAAAACAACAGATATATTATTCAAACAGTAATAATAATTTAAATAATAAGATACAAGAACTTGCTGCTCTATCTTTAACAAGGGGGAAAAAGCATCGGTTTATCGGATCTTTTTGGGGTATATTATGGAATCAACGCAGACATATATTAATCTCATCTCCTATATTAGTGGATAGTTCAATAACTTACAGTTACTGTGCCGTATTAGATTTTGATTATAATCACCATAATTTTAAAAAAAATCATAAATTTATATTTTTTTACATAATTTTTAACACATTTATATTAACATTACTGGCTCTGTTTCTAATTAATCGTATTACCATCAAACCCATAAGAATACTGTCAAAACAGGCTCTGGAATTTAATAATAAAAATACCGCTAATTTTTTTATTAACAAAAACAATAACGAGTTCAGTGAATTAAACAGATCTTTAAATAATATGTTAAAACATATTGCAAAAGATAAATCTGAGCTTCAAAAATCTTTTTATTCAATGAAAGAAACTAACCGGCAATTAAAAAAAGCTCAGCAGAATATTATTAAAGCTGAAAAATTAGCTTCTTTAGGACGACTTGCAGCAGGAATAGGACACGAAATAGGAAATCCTATTGGAATAATTTTAGGTTATATCGAAATATTAACCCAGGCAAATATTTCTAAAAATAAAAAAAATGAAATATTACTGCGGTGTAATAACGAAATAAACAGAATAGATAAAATTGTAAAACAACTGCTTAACCTTGCAAAACCTTTTAATGAAAAAACAATTAAAGTACATGTGCATGAAGTGATTAATAATGTTATTGATATGCTGGATATGCTCTCCTTAAAACCAGATTTAAAAATATTCTTTTTACCAGAGGCCAAAAAAGATTTAATAAAAGCTGATCCGGATAAGCTCAAGCAGGTATTTCTAAACCTGTTACTAAACTCTATAGATGCAATAACATACGGCGAGAATAGAAAAAGTGGAGAAATTATAATAAAAACATACTTAATCAGTCCAAATAACGGTAATTTATACAAAAATATTAAAATAACCGTTATTGATAACGGTCCAGGTATTTCCAAATCAGATACAAATAATATTTTTGATCCTTTTTTTACAACCAAAGAACCAGGCAGAGGAACAGGATTAGGTCTTTCAGTATGCTTTATGATTATAGAACAGATGAAAGGAACTATAAACACCAGCATAAAACCTTTAAATGGTACTGAAATGGTAATATGTCTTCCTCTAACAGATAATTAACCCTTTTTAAAATTTATAACAGATAAATATTATGACAAATTTTAAAAAAATACTTGTTCTTGATGATGAAACCAATATGCGCCATATGTTGGACATTATGCTGACCCAATGGGATTATGAGGTGAGTACAGCATCAAACGGTTTTGAAGGTCTTAAAAAAATTGAATCCCAACAGTTTGATATTATTTTATGTGATCTAAAAATGCCTGAATTAGATGGCATTGGTTTTTTATCCCAGGCTAAATATAAAGCAAAAGATACTGCTATTATAATGATGTCTGCATACGGAACCATTGAAACAGCTGTATCAGCTATGAAAATGGGAGCTTATGATTATATTTCAAAGCCATTTAAAGCAGATGAGATCTTTATGGTACTTAGTAAGGCATATGAAAGAAACAACTTAAAACAAGAAAACATTTTTCTTAAAAAACAGATCGCAACCTTTGAAAATCAGTACCAGTTTGGCAAGATGATCGCTAAAAACAAAAAAATGCTTTCTGTTTTTAAACTGGCTGGAAAAGCTGCTGATTATGATACAACGGTATTAATAACAGGAGATAGCGGCACAGGAAAAGAGATGATAGCAAAAGGTATACACTTTACTGGTAAAAGAAAAAAAAAACCGTTTATCCCTGTAAATTGCGGCAGTATTCCTGAGACACTGCTTGACAGCGAACTGTTTGGTCATATTAAAGGGGCATTTACAGGAGCTGATAAGTATAAAAAAGGGCTTTTTGAAGAAGCTGAAAAAGGCAGCCTTTTTCTTGATGAGGTTGGAGAAATGCCATTATGCTTGCAGGTTAAACTACTAAGGGTTCTTCAGGAAAACGAAATACGTCCTGTTGGCAGCTCAAAAACAAAAAAGATTGATGTCCGAATTATAGCAGCCACATCAAAAAACCTTAGTGCTGAGGTGGAAAACAAAACATTCAGAAGAGACCTTTTCTACAGATTAAATGTTTTACCCATAGAGCTGCCTCCTCTTTGCAAACGTACAGAAGATATTCCCATGCTTGTTGATAGATTTATTAAAAAATATAATTTAAAATTTAAAAAAAATATAAAAGGAGTTGCCTCTTCTGCTATGTCATACATGCTTTTGTATAAATGGCCGGGAAATGTAAGGCAACTTGAAAATACAATAGAGAGAAGTATTCTTTTGTGTGATTCAAAATTAATAAAAGATAATAATATATCCAATGAAATAAAAGAAAATAAATCAAACAGCAATCTTGATGATTTACTAATGGGCTATTCTTTAAAAACAGCCCAAAAACTTCTTGAAAAAAAAATGATTACAAAAGCCCTGTGTAAAACAAAAGGAAATCGTACAAAAGCTGCTGCTTTACTTGAGATCAGCCACCCATCCCTTCTTAACAAAATTAAAACCTATCATATATAAATTATTTAATAGCGTTCCCAACAATCATGACTGAGACTAATCATATATAGCTTTCAATGATGTCTTGTCATTATTTTTATGCTTGTCGGTTTGTTATAAGTCCATTACCTGGATTAGCGCTTCAACTAAGTTACAATTATCGGTTTCTGTACGGCTGGCAATACGCAAATAACGATCTGAATCAGGTTGAGTTTTGCCCGCACAGTCCTTTATATAGATATTATGTTCAATAAATAATTTTTTCGTGATTTCTGGAGCACTTTGTGCGTAATCAGGTAAACGACAAAAAATAAAGTTTGCATCAGGTTTTAAAACAGTCATACCGTCAATGCTGCGCAGTTTTTTGTACAAGCTATCTCTGTCAGTTCGCACTTGTTTACAGCTTGCAATAAATTCTTGTTTGTAAGCTGGTAAAAGCCGTAAAAATTCTTCTGCAAACCCGTTAATATTCCAGATATGCACGCCATCTCTCACCGTTTTTGCAAACTGTGAATTTGCAGTCAGCATATACCCGATTCTAAGTCCACAGATACCGTAGGCTTTGCTCATGCTTTTAAAAATTGTTACATTTTGGTGTTTTTCGATTTCTTGTTCCATACTAATCAGATTATGATTCTCGGCAAAATCTAAAAAGGATTCGTCAATAATTAGCATGCAGTTATTAGTTTCAAGTTTTTTTGCAAGACGAATGAGATCAGGCTTTGGAATCAACAAGGATGTTGGGTTGTTAGGTGTTACCACAACAGCTACATCAGCTTCGACTCTGATCGCTTCCGCAGCAAATTTGTCAATATCCATTTGGAAGGATGGGAATTCAAGTGGGAACTCAACTACTTTGCCTGAAGGAGCAG
>JASFBI010000442.1 GCA_030149595.1 Desulfobacterales bacterium | reverse complement strand
TCAATACCGGAAGCCCAAGCTATTGAATATGCATATAGTTTTATAAAACCTGAAAAAACAGACTGTTCTGCTATTATTTCTGCAGGAGGCGAGACATTTATGGCCTATGCCTTAAACTCCTCTGGTAAAATATCCAATGTTTTTTCCGGTAATAAATGTGCATCAGGAACAGGTGAATTTTTTCTTCAGCAATTAAAAAGAATGAATGTATCCTTAGAAGATACTTTAAACTGGTCTGTAAAAAACCCTTATCCTGTTTCAGGAAGATGCAGTGTCTTTTGCAAATCAGACTGCACTCACGCCACAAACAAAGGGATAAAAAAAGAGAGAGTTACAGCCGGACTTTGTGAAATGATGGTTTGTAAAATAGTTGAACTGTTAAAAAAAGTTAAAGATCAAAATATAATGATTACAGGTGGTGTTGCTCAAAACAAAATGGTCATAAGTTTATTGAAAAAAAAAATTAGTGGCCTTATAGTCCCTGCTGAAGCTCCCTATTTTGAAGCATTAGGTACGGCTCTCTGGGGATTTGACAACAAAACAAAACCTCTCTTAAACAAAACCGGTTTATTCAAAGAGAATCTTAAAACTTTTAATTCCCTCCCGCCTCTTTATGATTATACTGATATGGTAGAGTTTAAAACAATAAACAAATCAAAACCTGTAAGAGGCGACAACTGCATACTTGGTCTTGATGTTGGATCAACAACAACAAAAGCTGTTCTCCTTAGAAAATCAGACAATTCAATCTTAGCCTCAATCTATATCAGAACAAACGGAGATCCTGTTAAAGCATCAAAACAGTGCTATGCACTTCTATATAAAGAGATTAAATCAATTATACCAGATGGTTCAATAAAAATAACCGGACTTGGTGTCTGCGGTTCAGGCAGGCAAATAGCAGGTCTCCATGCTCTTACTGACTGTATTATCAATGAAATAATCTCCCATGCCACAGCAGCTGTATATTTTGACCCGAAAGTTGATACAATTTTTGAAATAGGAGGGCAAGATGCAAAATACACATATATTACAAATGGGGTACCCTCAGATTACGCCATGAATGAAGCCTGCTCTGCAGGAACAGGCTCTTTTCTTGAAGAGTCAGCATATGAGACTCTCTCAATAGAGATGGAGGATATTGCAGATATCGCAATTAAAGGAGAAAACCCTCCAAATTTTAATGACCAGTGTGCAGCTTTCATATCATCAGACATAAAAAATGCCATACACGAAGGTATTAAAACCGAAGAGATAACTGCAGGCCTTGTATACTCCATATGCTTAAACTACTCAAACAGAGTAAAAGGAAACAGACAGGTAGGAGAAAAAATATTTATGCAGGGCGGAGTTTGTTATAACAAAGCTGTGCCACTTGCCATGGCATCCATTACAGGAAAACCAATTATAGTTCCGCCTGAGCCTGGACTTATGGGAGCATTTGGTGTTGCCCTTGAAGTAAAAAACAGAATAGACGCAGGACTTGTAAAAGAGAAGCTTTTTGACATGGAAGAGCTTATGGAAAGAGAAGTACAATACAATCCGTCTTTCATCTGCAAAGGGGGTAAACAAAAATGCGACCGACACTGTGAAATAGCAATGATAAAAATCAATGACAAGCTTTATCCTTTTGGCGGGGCATGTAACAGATATTACAATATCAGAGCCAATATAAAAACCTGCGATAAAAAACTTGATCTTGTTAAAATACGTCAGGAACTTATTTTTAACAAATATGGCGGAAAACTTGCCAAAAAATACAAAGGTCATCCCAGAGGTAAAATAGGCTTTAATAAAAGTTTTTTTGTAAATACATATTATCCGTTTTATTCAACTTTTTTTACAGAACTCGGTTTTGAACCTGTGCTGCCTAAAAAAGCTTTACCAGAAGGCATTGATAAAAAATCTGCACCTTTTTGCTTTCCTGCAGAACTTGCACATGGCTTTTTTGAAAACTTATTAAATAACCCACTGTTAAATTTAATATTTCTGCCACACTTTAAAGCAGTTCCAGCTCA
>JASFBI010000441.1 GCA_030149595.1 Desulfobacterales bacterium | reverse complement strand
TATCCAGTATTGATAATCCTGTTTAAGGTTATACTTAATCAGGACTTTGCTGTTTTTTATAACAGGTTTTTTGTCATCTGTAATCTGCATCCAGACTTTGCTGTTTTTAAACCACATTCTTTTCCAATTTTTGTCAGACTGTTTGTTGTCAGAATCCGTTTTTATCATTTCACCATGCCCTGTTTTTATCATTATTTTAATATAGAAAATATTTTTTACTCATATTTTTAAAATTTATAAGATCTTTTTGCCATGTTTTTTCAAGCTGATCAATATTAATCTGGTCTGTTATTCCCTTTAGTATATCATTGTCTCCTATAATCAAACTTGCGGGAAGACGTATGTATTCATACTCATAAGGAGGTTTTTTCCATTGGAAATGCTTCTTAAAAAGTTTCATGATTATCTGCAGCAGTATCAGGCTTGTTTTGTATGGTTTGTATTTTAAGGGATTTGTAATATGGATATGAAATCCGTGGCATAGTTGATTTGCCCACTTTCCTGAGGTTGGCTCAAAAGAGATTGATCGTAAAATAATGCCAGGAAAGTTTGTCTTTTTTATATATTCACTGATTTTTTCAGGTTCTATGAAAGGAGCACCAAAAATTTCAAAGGGAAGGGTGGTTCCTCTGCCTTCTGAGATGTTTGTAGCTTCCCATATAACCTGACCTGGATATACCATGGCAGAATTTATGGTGGGTATGTTAGGGGATGGGGGGACCCAGGGGAGTCCTGTTTCGTAAAAAAACATATTTCGCTTCCAGCCATGCATTTTGATTACTGAAAGATTGCACCCTATTTTGTATTCGTTGTTGAACAGGAGTGAAAGTTCACCAATGGTAAGTCCGTGGCGCATGGGGATGTTGTATCTGCCGACAAATGATTTACAGTCTTCTGCCATGCAGTTACCCTCAATGACTGTACCGGATATTGGATTAGGTCTGTCTAAGATTATTATCTCCTTATTATAAATCTTTGCTGCTTCAAGGCATAATGACATGGTGTATATAAAGGTATATACCCTAGTGCCTGTGTCCTGAAGATCTATTAAAAGCACATCAATGGTGTCCATCATCTCTTTTAAGGGAATTCTTGTAGAGCTGTAAAGGCTAAAAACAGGGATATTTAATATGGTGTCTTCTATATTTTCTGACTCTATCATATTATCTTGTTTGTCTGCATGGAATCCGTGCTGCGGTGAAAATAAAGCTTTTAGCTGGCCTGGAAAAAGTTTGCTAATTATTGTACTTGCATGTATAAAATTATTATTAACAGATGCAGGGTTGCATAACAGACCGAGTCTTTTGCAGTTAAGGGATTTTGGCGGGTTTTCTGCAAAAACTTCAAGTCCTGTTTTAACATGTCTCATAAGAAGTTGTTTCCTTATAACGATTGACAAGATTAGAAGAAGAAAATAAAAGTTAATTTTAAAAGTATAAAGATATTAATCAAAATCCAGATAACTTTTCAATAAATATGTGTAATTATTATGAAGCCTATGTTGATAACTATAGACGGGCCTGCTGGAGCAGGTAAAACTACGGTAAGCAGACAAGTTGCCAGTCGTTTGGGGTATACGTATGTTGATACAGGAGCACTATACAGGGGGGTTGCCTTTGAAGTTAAAAAAAAACTTAACCCATCTGAATATGATGATGTCTTTGTTCTTAAGAAACTTTGTATGCAGCTTGATTTTAGTATTAAAGCAGAAAAAGGTGAGATGATGCTTTTTTCAGCAGGAGTTGATATTAGTGCATTGATAAGAACACCTGAGATTACAATGCTGGCATCTTCTATTTCGGCAAAATCTGTTGTAAGGGAATCCCTTTTAAAAATGCAGCAGGAGCTTGGAGGGAAAAAAGCAGTTGTGTTTGAAGGGAGGGATATGGGTACTGTTGTTTTTCCTGATGCTGATGTGAAATTTTTTTTAGATGCAGATTACAGGGAAAGGGCTAAAAGAAGGTATCTTGAAATATGTGATAAGACAGATCAGAGTTTAAAAGAGGTGGAAGATGATAT
>JASFBI010000117.1 GCA_030149595.1 Desulfobacterales bacterium | reverse complement strand
GTAATGGGCAGGGATTTAGCTCCCAGGGTAGCATCAGCTTTAAAATGCGGATTAACAGCTGATTGTACAGAACTAAAAATAGGTGATTATAAATTTGGGAAAAAAAATTACAAAAATATACTCATGCAAATACGGCCTGCATTTGGAGGTAATATTATAGCAACCATTGTATCTCCTGAAACAAGCCCGAGTATGGCAACTGTCCGTGAAGGGGTAATGAGAAAAAATATAACAAACCCTCTATGTAAATCAGAAATTATCCATGAACAAAATTTTTTATCTGAATCAGATTATTTAACCAGCATTATAGAATCTATTGAAAAAGAGAAAGCTGTAGATTTGAAATCTGCTAATATTATTGTTTCAGCTGGTATGGGTGCATCATCTCCAGGTGCTTTGGCTCTTGTTAAAAAACTTGCAAAAAAACTTGGAGGTAAAGTAGGTTCATCAAGACCTGTGGTAGATTCAGGTTTGCTAACTAAAGAAAGACAGGTAGGCCAAACAGGGATTACAGTACGTCCTAACCTCTACATTGCATGCGGAATTTCAGGACAGATACAGCATTGTGCCGGCATGGCAGAAGCAAAACGAATTATAGCCATAAACAGTGATTCTGAAGCACCCATATTTAAAATTGCTAATTATGGTATAGTCGGGACAGTTGAGGATGTAATTGTTAAGATGCTTAAAGCGGTATAGTGACTTTTCGGAGTTTGTTTAATAAAGAGCAGGAGATTAAAAGTGTCAAATTTTTATTCAGATAATTCAGATATGCTGTTTCACTTCAATAATATGGATATTTCAGAAATTATTAATTTAAGGGAAGACGATTTTTCTGAAAAAGATGATTTTCTGCATGCCCCAAAAAATCCTGATGATGCTATGGACAATTATAACAGAGTCCTTGAGGTTGTGGGCAGTATATCAGGTAATTTTATTGCTCCCCGTGCAGCTTCAGTTGATAGAGAGGGCATTTCTTTTGAAAATGGTGAAGTGATTTTTCCTGAAAATGTTTTAGACTCTTTTGAAAAAACAAAACAGGCTGATCTCACCGGTTTTTCCATACCGAGAAAATATGGTGGAATTCAGATGCCTATAACTGTCTACACCATGGCTGTGGAGCTGATCTCAAGGGCTGATGCTTCTTTTATGAATATTTTTGGTTTGCAGGGTATCTCTGATACAATTTTAAAATTTGGTTCAGAAGAACAGAGACTCAAATATCTGCCCATGTTTGCATCTGGCAGTGTTATGGGATCAATGGCACTGACAGAACCTGATGCTGGATCAGACCTTCAGGCTGCTATGCTTAGAGCCAGTTTAAATGCTGATAATAAATGGGAGCTAAGTGGAGTTAAACGTTTTATAACCAATGGTTGTGCTGAAATTTCTCTTGTTATGGCCAGATCAGAATCTGGTCACATAGGTGGCCGGGGACTCTCTTTGTTTATTTACAGAAGAGATGAGAAAATGAAAATAAGAAGAATAGAGCATAAGCTTGGTATTCATGGGTCTCCTACATGTGAGCTTCAATTTAACAAGGCTCCTGCCGAACTGCTTGGAAAAAGAAAATTAGGTCTTATAAAATATACAATGCATCTCATGAATCTTGCCCGTCTTGCTGTAGCTGCCCAGGCTTTAGGAATAGCTGAAGCAGCTTATAGAGAATCATTGTCTTATGCTAAAAAAAGGGTACAGTTTAAAAAAGCTATTTACGAATTTTCTGCTATATTTGAAATGCTGACTTTAATGAAGGTAAATATTGAAGCATCAAGAACACTTCTTTATGAAGCATCAAGAGTTGTTGATATTAAAAATGGGCTTGAAGATAAGATAGAAAAATATCCTGAAACCAAAAAAGATCTTCAAAAGAAGCTAAAAAAATATGCAAAATATTCAGCTTTACTGACTCCTTTTGTGAAAAGTTATATAGCTGAAATGTCAAATAAAATCTGCTATGATGCAATTCAAATACATGCAGGAGTAGGATATACATGTGAATTTGAAGTGGAGAGATTGTATCGGGATACAAGAATTACATCAATATATGAGGGGACAACCCAGCTTCAGGTTCTGGCTGCAATAGGTGGTGTAACAGACGGAACGTTAATTGAAATAATAAACAGCTATGAAGACAGGTATGATTTTACTGATGTTTCAGATTTGATTAGTGAATCACGGTATATTCGATCCCAGCTTGAATTATCAATAAATTATGTTAAAGAGAAAAAAGATATAAAATTTCATGAGTATCACTCAGCAAGGCTTGTACTGCTTGGAACAGTTACAATGATCTCTTATCTTATGAGTATATATGCATTAAAAGCGGAAAAAAAGAAAAAAACAGCAACACTGTTTATTTCTACTGCAAAAAACCAGGCAGAAGCTATAACAAAATTTATTCTTTCAAATGATCAGAGCCTTTTAAATTATTATAATGATATATTAAACGATAAATCATAAATATAGTAAACAGAACCTTAATGGGATTTAAGTTATCCAATTCCATTGAGGGTTCTGTTATGAGACAAGGTCAATCTGCTGAACAACTCCTGCACTCCCGTTCTCTTTTAAATATAAACCGCTTTTATTAACCATGCCGTTTAGAGTGTTATCGGGATTTGTTAAATCAAATTTGGTACTTACATTAGATAGATAAATAGCACCAACTCCTGCATCCTTTAAATTTATTAGTTTATCATCGCCATTTTTGTTTTTAAACCACAAACTAAGTTCATTAAAAATTGAATCATTTTCATCTATCCAGTTATTATTATCTTCATCATATTTTGACAAATCAGCAAATCCATCTCCTGATTGTGGTCCGAAAAGTTCTGTACCATCATTTATTTTACCATCACTGTTTTTATCATAACTCAAAAAAGCACTGCCTTCATTAAGATAGGAAATTTCATCCTCTTTTCCATCAGCATCAAGATCGAATGAAAATTTCATACTATCTAAATCCTGTGCAAAACCATCAAAATTTATTACCAAAGGATCTATTTTTACAGCATCCCCTGCATTTATTTCAATGTTTTCTTCAGAAAAATACTGTCTGTCCATTGCAAGAAAAAGAGAAAAATCAATTTGTCTGCCATCTTCTGTATTAATTATACCATTTGCTTTAAAAACAGTTGTCTCCTGCTCAAAATGAGTTTTATTACTTTTGAAAATAAATCCCCACCCCTCTTCTGTTTCTGTAGTTTTCGGGTTTTCTTCTGTTTTTTGTGAAATATCTTCACTATTATTTGTCCTGGAGTAATTAGATATATGGATTTTTTTACCAGTAATAGATTCAACTATAGCCTTCATTATAGAAATTTTTTTATCACTGATAATCATTTCTTCAGGGTTATCAGCAGCAGCAACTATGTTATTTTTATCAGAAACAGCAGAATTTGGTGAAGCATGTTGGAGTGCATTGGAATTAATAAGAGCATTTTTTCCCCTATGTGAAATTTTTAAATTTATACCGGAATTGTTATTTAAAACATTATCACTTTTCTGCTCTGTCTGGTTTTTTTTTGTCTCTGGATCTTTCCATATGGTAAGGGATTGTTCCTCTACATTTTTTTCAAAATAAGACCTGCTTGAAGCAAGAAATATCTCTGATCCTATAACTTTCATTGTTACTCCTTCCGGTATATTAATAATTGGTTTTCTTAATATTATTAATCGGATGAGACAGATAAAACCTTTATTTAAAAAATAAACAGAGTGTTAAACGTGTTTATATTCATGCTTGTTGAGTTTGTATCATTTTTTGTTGTGGCCGATAGTGAATAACCATGCTCCGGCTATGCCGGTTATATACTTGTTTGTTATTTGAAAGTCTGTTTGAAATGCTTGTTATGGTGTAATTTGGATTGACTTAATTTATTATAACTATGTATAATTTGATATTAATTATTAAAATCTATAGCTTCCGGGAATAATAATATGAAACAACCTGAAAAAAAATATCTTAAAGATTATAAAGCTCCTTCTTATTTTATTGATACTGTTGACCTTCATGTAGAAATTTTCAATGATTTTACAACTGTAAAGTCATTAATGAAGGTTTGCAGAAATAAAGAAATTGCAGATAGTAATACGCCTTTTTTGTTAGATGGTAAAGATCTGGAAATTATATCACTTGTTATGGATGAATCTTTGCTTTCCGGAGATATTTATCAGGTGGAAGATGAGGTTCTTACTCTATTTAAGGTGCCTGATACTTTTACACTTGAGATAAATACAAAAATACAACCACATAAAAATACCTCCCTTGAGGGTCTTTATGTGGCAGATAATATTTTTTTGACCCAGTGTGAAGCAGAGGGATTCAGAAGAATAACGTATTTCTCCGACAGACCGGATGTTATGTCAAAATACAGGGTAAGGATTGTTGCAGACAGAAAAAAATGTCCTATTTTACTTTCAAATGGTAATCTTATAGGGGAAGGAGAGCTTAAAAACGGGCGGCACTTTGTTTTATGGGAAGATCCGTTTAAAAAGCCATGTTATCTCTTTGCCCTTGTTGCAGGTGATTTTGCCTGTATAGAAAGTTCTTATAAAACAATTTCCGGAAGATACATAACGCTTAAATTTTATGTAGATAAAGCAGATAGAGATAAGTGTGACCATGCCATAGAGTCGTTAAAAAAAGCTATGAAATGGGATGAGGAAGTTTTTGGACTTGAGTATGATCTTGATTTATATATGATTGTTTCCACCCATGTTTTTAATGCTGGTGCAATGGAAAATAAAGGGCTTAACGTTTTTAACTCAAAGTATGTTCTTGCAAAAAAGGAAACAGCAACAGATCTTGATTTTCAGCAGATAGAAGGGGTTATTGCACATGAGTATTTTCATAACTGGACAGGAAACCGTGTTACTTTAAGCAGCTGGTTTCAGTTAAGTCTGAAAGAAGGTTTGACTGTGTTCAGGGACCAGGAGTTTTCATCGGATATTGGGTCACGGGCAATTAAAAGAATTTCTGATGTTCGCGTGCTGAGGGCATCTCAATTTGCAGAAGATGCAGGACCCATGGCACATTCTGTAAGACCTGAATCTTATATTGAAATGAATAATTTTTATACAGCCACAGTATATAACAAAGGTGCTGAGGTTATTCGAATGATTCATACTCTTATAGGGGGTGAGGATTTCAGGAAAGGTATGGCTTTATATTTTGAGCGTTTTGACGGTAAAGCTGTAACAACAGAAGATTTTGTAAAAGCAATGGAAGATGCCGCAAATATAGATTTGTCTCTGTTTTGTCTCTGGTATTGTCAGGCAGGTACACCAAAGATAACTTTTAAAAGAACCTATGACCAGGATAATCAGACATATACCATGATATTTATCCAGGAAATTCCTGATACACACGGGCAAAAAAATAAAAAACAGATGCTGATGCCTGTAAAGCTGGGGCTGATTGATAAAAAAGGAAATGATATGCCCCTTAAATTATACGGAGATTCAGATAAAAAAACCGTAAAGACAGAAAGTATTGTCCAGCTTAAACAATTCACAGAAACTTTTGTTTTCACAGGTATTTATGAAGAACCTGTTCCTTCTGTATTTCGTGGTTTTTCGGCACCTGTTATAGTTAATGTGGACTATACCGATGAAGAGCTTATGTTTTTAATGGCAAATGACAGTGATGATTTTAACAGATGGGATGCTGGCCAGCAGTTTTTTTTAAAAACAATATTGCTTTTGGTTCAAGATATTTGTGATGGTAAATCTCTTTATTTAGATGAAGGTTTTATTTGTGCCTTTCGAAAAACACTTTTAAATAAAAAGCTGGATAAAGCATTGATAACAGCAGTATTAACTATTCCGACAGAAACAGAGATCGGAGACAGAATGGATGTTATTGATGTGGATGGTATTCATATGGCAAGGGAGTTTATGTTAAATGAAATCGCCGAAAAGCTTAAAACTGACTTTGAATCTGTTGTGGAAGAAAACAGAAGTGAAGGCATATATCGTATAGATCCTTTATCTATTGCACAAAGAAAGTTGAAAAATCTGGCTATCTCTTATCTTTCCCGTGTGAAAAATGAAAATGCTGGTGGCTTTGTATATGAAGAGTTTCAAAAAGCTAAAAATATGACCGATGAGATTTCAGCACTTTCAATTCTATTGAATATGGAGTCTTTGTTCGGTAACAGAGCAGTTGATATGTTTTATGATAAATGGCAAAATGATACTCTGGTTCTTAATAAATGGTTCAGTGTCCAAGCAGCGTCAAATCGTTTCGGAGTTCTTAAAAAAGTTAAAGAGCTTACCATGCATCCCAGGTTTTCCATAAAAAATCCCAACAAAGTCATATCTCTTATTGGTATGTTTTGTCAGGGAAATCCATGGAGATTTCATCAAAAAAATGGTGAAGG
>JASFBI010000116.1 GCA_030149595.1 Desulfobacterales bacterium | reverse complement strand
TCATTTTTCAAATTTTATGAGAGAAAATTTTCTTATAAAAAAGCAGAAAAACTAATACAAAAAGCATTAAAGGCAGAAAAAGCCCTTTTTCTGCCTTATCATAATTATTATATGAAAAATTATCCTTCTGATATTTCTATAAACCTATAAACCTGTAAATGATCAATATCATAATAAAAAATTTGAATTTAATATTACCTTATTTTATTTTTTATCTTTACATTGTTTATTGATTTTGATAAATATTTTTTTGTTTTATTTTTACGTTTTGTTATAAATATCGTATATAAGGCTCTTTTAATGTTTCGGTTATTTATACATTGTAAAAAATATAAAAAAGGAATGACCATGAATGCCGTATTACGATTTTTACTAACCATAGTAATATTCAGTTTTTTTATAAATACATCACAAGCTGGTACTATTGATTTGTCGGATAATAGTGAGATAGAATATATCTCAAATAAAATTACAGGCTTAAAATGGATTAATATAGATGCTTTATCTAAAAACAGTTCTAATTCTGTTTTACTACTTTCATTAAACTTGATGGATGAAGCATTAATTAAAATTAATATCTTAAAAGAAAATAATGTTAAGAATGATTTTAAAGATCAGGGTAAATTTCTTGATACTCCAGATACTCAATATGTTCATGCAAAAACAGCAATAGATAATTTTAAAATAAAAAATATTATCCCTAAACCAATATTAGCTCTATTAACTATTATTTTACTTGTATTTATAGGGTTTAAAAAAAGAAAAATATAGTAATAAAAATTCCAAAGTTTATTACTATTACTCATAAAGGTGAATAAAAAAATAGCTTACTGATAAATAGTTAGTCCCCCGCCTCTTTTTTCAGTATAACATAGTGCTATGTTATACTGTTTACAATTTTATACTAAATCCAAAAATAAAACCTAATAACTGTATAAATAAGATTTTGTAACTACCTGTAATTTGGAAAGTTAATAGCGGTTGGTGTGAACGATTAACAAGATTTTTTTAAAAAGGAAATTTATAATGCATAATTTTGTTATAAATAAAATTGATGAGCATTTAAATGTTATAACTTTACTAAATAATAATAGTGATTTTATTGAAAATATAGTAAAAATTTCAAATATTTTAGCAGAAGCATTTAAATCAGGAAAAAAATTGCTCATATGTGGTAATGGAGGAAGTGCAGCTGATTCCCAGCATATTGCAACTGAGTTTGTAAGCAGGTTTTTATTAGAAAGAAGAGCATTAAATGCTGAAGCTTTAACAGTAAATACTTCAACTCTTACAGCTGTGGGGAATGATTATTGTTTTGACAAAATTTTTTCAAGGCAGGTGGAAGCAAAAGGAAATAAGGGAGATATTCTTCTGGCAATTTCCACAAGCGGCAGTTCAAAAAATATTATTGAAACAGTTAAAGCAGCTAAAGCTATTGGAATGAAAACTATTGGTTTTACAGGGAATATCAAAAACAACTTGCTTTTCCAATTAGCGGATTATTGCGTGTCTGTTCCATCAAATTCAACACCAAGAATTCAGGAAGCACATATTCTTATAGCACACATTATTTGTGAAATTGTAGAAAAAGAATTTTTATAAAAAAAGGTCTGTCTTTTTGAATTGTTTTTTTAAACTCCAATAAAAAAACGGGAATATTTTCCTAATATTTTTTTTAGAAATAAGCATATAGAAAGTGTTATAAATATAACGGTAATTACAAAAAAAACAGACAGTGGGAGTATGAAATCAGGAGTTTTTGAGCAGGCATTATAATATAATAATTTGATGTGACTATTTTTAACTAAAAGATGTATAAAATACATAGCAAAGCTGTATTTGGCAAAAAAATCCAAAAGAACAACTTTTTTGTTTTCAAATTTTGCCAATATTATAATGGTTAGAAAACATACTGAAATTTTTTGAATATAAAAAACAGATTCTGAAACGTTGATCCAACTCAGATAATAAGCTTCTCCTTTTAAAAATATAAGAATAACTGTTGAAATAATTGCAAAAGAGATTAACAAAGATATATTATTTTTTATTACACAGATAATATTTGAATAATTCATTGCTGTATAAATTCCCAAAAAATATATTGGAACAAAATATATATATTGACCTATACTGATTTGAATACCACTTCTGGAACCAAACAATGGAAGAAAGCACCCTATTAAAACCATTTTGAAAAAAATAGTTTTTGGGATTTTAAGAATAAGAGGGCTTATAAGAAAAATCAGAGAGATAAACGGGATATACCAGTACTGAACTTGTGCACTTCCCAGAATACATGTTTTGATTAAAGTTTTTAAAAATATATATATTGAAAATTCATATTTAATAAGTAATGGAATAGTATTAACTAATAAAATAAAAAATGATATGAAAATATAAGGGGAGATAACATTAAATATTTTATTTTTATAGTACTTGCCAGTTTTAAAGTTAAAAGAGAGGTAGTAAAATAAAAAACCTGAAATAAAAATAAAATATATTGTACTGCCGTGAAAAATTACTTCGCGAAAAATATTTACAAAGTCAGCTTCCTGATGATTTTTAAATTCAAAGGGAACGTGCCATGTATGAGCAATAACAATATTAATTATTGCAAACCCCCGAAAATAATGTATGTGATTCAGAAACTTCTTTTGTATTACTTGACTATTCATATCTTCTAAAAAAATAAAACTTTAAAAACATTTAAAATACTTCACAAAAAATTAATTACTTATTATTAATAACATGCTAAGTCAACATAAAAAGATAGTAGTACTCTGTTTTTCCATGGATATTATAAAAACATAAATTGACAAATTATTTATTATTGGAGTATGTTATATAACATATATGGAAGATTTATCTGCCACAATGAAAATTGAAACTCTCATGATTACGGTCTGTTGGATGGAGTTTCATATAAAAAGTTTATATTATCTTAATTTTTAAATTTTTATATTATTATAAAGGTGTAGAATGAATACTGTAAATCAGGAACAGAAAATAGACTTTAATGTTGATACAAATAATTTATATAAAGAAGAATCAATTACAGATCTAAAAGTTGCTTCTCTAAGACAATTGTTACCTATAAATATAGATGGAACAAAAGATGAAAGCAGAGATACTATATATATAGGTCATACTCAACTTATTTCTCCGCAAGGTCCTATTCCCATTCAGTCTAAAATGGTGGCAAAAAATTTAAAAGAAGCAATTGATGAATTTCCCCATGCCATGCAGCAGGCTCTTGCCAAAGTTATAGAAGAAGTAAAAAAACAACAGCAAACTCAAAAACAGAATGAGTCACGGATTATTGTACCTGGAAGATAAAAAAATAAAATTAGAATTAACCATAAAATTCTGATTTTAAATTTATTGATATACAGACTGTTACATTGGTAAATTGTATAAATTACCAATGTAACAGTCTGTACAGAAAACAGGAGAAATTCTTTGTGTTTATTTCTAAAAATATTTATAAACTATTCTGCTGTGTTTTTATTTTACTGATTCTATTTTCAGGCTGTTTTCCTAAAAAAAATGTAAATTTACGTGATACAAAACCCTTTTTAAGTACTGATTTACCTTCTGGAAATGGATGGTGGTATGTACGGTTCAGCATGAATTGGCCACATGATACAAAGCCTGTCTGGCATATGGACCTTTTTTTGGCACATCAGATAATCTCTCCTTTACTTAAAAAGTATAAAGAAGAGATATTGTTATGGCGTTTTCACAGAAGGGCTGCAAGGGATGCAAGTGGAAGACAGTTTAGTTTTATTTTTTATACAACCCCAATAAATGCTGTAAAAATATTTAGTGAAATTGAATCGGATCCATTATTAACGGTTTTTAAGCCGAATATCATTGAGCAGGTTAGCTTTGATAATACTGATAAAATTATAAGACCTGATATAAAAGATACCAGTGATCATAACTGGCCTTTATCTATTCAAAAAACATGGCCTTATTATATAATGGGTGTAAGTGAAATGTGGCTGAATTTAATAAATTGCATGGTTGTTGAAAATAAAGGGAAGAAAGAGATCAAATCAGTAGAAGAGATTAATATGTTTTATAAGAAAATAAGTGATAGAATTGATGAAATATGGATAAAAGAAGGTAGACATGCTTTTATCCATCACTTAAATGCTTTATTTGGTTATAAGCCTGTTATATACTGGGAAAAACGTTATTTGAAATTTTAAAGTAGTTTCTGTTTTTCGGTAACTGCATAAGCTCTTTCTGGATTTATTTCTTTTCACAGTTCTTATAATGCTGAAGGATGTAAAAATTTAACAAACCAGTTAACGGTTTCTGCTGAAAATATTTCCTGATGCTTTTTACAGCTTAACTTATGGTCCCCTTTATCAAATATTTTTAATGCTTTTGGTTTTGTAGCCATTAAATAAATTTTTTCAGCATTTTCGTATGGTACTGTTTCATCATTTTTACCATGCACTATATAAATATTTTTAAGAGATGTAATGTTTTTTGTAATATCAAAAAGCATATTTTTTTTATAAAAAGATTCTGGAATAGAGCTTAAATCTTTTTCATTTTTTACAGCATCTTCAAGATCTCTGCTTTGTGTTGGTGCAGCAAGTGTAACAACAGCTGAAATGTTTTTTAAATAAGATGCTACAAAAAGAACAACTGTCCCTCCAAAACTGCTTCCAAAAAAGCCGATGGTATTATTTGTTTCCGGTCTGTTTAAAATTGTCTCTACTGCACATTTTAAATCAACTGATCTGGATTCAAGAGATGTAACATCAAGAAAATTACCCTGGCTTTCTCCACAACCTCTATGATCAAATCTTAAATAGGCAATATTTTTTTTATTACATTCTCTTGCAAGATAAATTTGCTTGGGAGAGTCTTTTGAACTTAGTAAACCATGACACCCTATAATAACAGGCGGGTTTATAGAATTTGGAAGATGGAGAATTCCTTGAATTTTATATGAATCTGATAAAAAAGAGAGTTTAATCTCTTTTGTTTTGTTATTTATCTGTTTTATTATATTTACCTCTTGCTTTTCTTACTGTTACATAAATAGAGTACAAAATTTTACGATTTTAAACAGTCTGTAAAAAAAATTCAAGAGAAAATTAAAAAATTTGTAAGGATTTTAGCATGATAATAGAAAAAGGTTCCATATTAGAAGTTGAAATATCTTATGTTGCATTTGGGGGTAAAGGGATAGCAAAGCCTGATGGTTTTACTATTTTTGTAGATCAGACAATTCCAGGGGATATTGTTAAAGTAAAAATTATCAAAAAAAAGAAACGTTATGCAGATGCAATAATGCTTAAAATAATTAAGCCATCCATAAACAGAATAGCTCCTTTATGTAAATACAGTGGCAGTTGTGGAGGATGTAACTGGCAGTTTATAGATTATAACAGACAACTGGAATATAAAAGAGCGCATATAAAAGAATCTATAGAGCATATAGGGCAACTTAAAAATGTAACTGTATATCCAGTTATCGCATCAGAAAATATTTTTAAATATAGAAACAAGATGGAGTTTGCCTGCTCTGATAAACGTATGTTTTTAGAATTTGAGTTAAATGAGTCAAAAACATCAAATAATTTTGCAATAGGTTTTCATATTCCCGGTACTTTTTCCAAGATTTTTGATGTAGAAAAATGTCTTCTTCAGCCACCTTTGGGTAATAATATTTTAAATGAGGTAAGACAATATATTAAAAATTCTGATAAACCTGTTTATGGATTAAAAACAGATGCAGGATTTTGGCGGTTTTTGATACTCAGATACTCATTTGCCTATGATGAGTGGATGATAAATATTATTACAGCATATAAGGATCTTAATACTGTAAAACCCCTTTCAAAAATTCTTACAGATAAATTTACAAATATTTCATCTGTTGTAAATAATATAACCAAAAAAAAAGCATGGGCAGTTATTGGTGATTATGAAATCTGTTTGTATGGCACAAATTATATTAAAGATTGTATAGGGAAATATGAATTTGAAATTTCAGCGAACTCTTTTTTTCAGACAAATACCAAAGGAGCAGCTATACTGTATAAAGTTGTTAAAGAGTATGCAGCACTTACAGGATGTGAAACTGTTGTTGACCTGTATTGCGGGACAGGAACAATATCAATTTTTTTATCTTCATCTGCAAAAGAGGTGACAGGATTTGAAATTTCCAGGAGTGCTGTAAAAGATGCACAAAAAAATTGTCGTAGAAATAATATTTTAAACTGCAGATTTATTTCTGGTGATATTAAAAAAACAATTACTCAAATTAAAAACAGACCGGATGTTTTAATAATTGATCCGCCAAGAATTGGAATGAATAAAGACGTTGCTTTGCAGGTTCTTTGCATGGAACCTGATAAAATTATATATG
>JASFBI010000440.1 GCA_030149595.1 Desulfobacterales bacterium | reverse complement strand
TTAGGTTTCCCCCAGTGGGAGTTTGATGCCTGCTGGATACCGCCTGAAATGCGGGGTATGTATGAACCTGTTATAGGAGAGCCGGCAGATTATGATAAATTGTTATCAGATATTCTTTCACGGCCTAATATCTGCTCAAAGGAGTGGATATCGCTTCAGTATGACCATGAAGTTCAGGGTACAAGTGTAATAAAAAATCTTGCAGGTGTGGAACATGATGTAGCAGGTGATGCTTCGGTAATAAGGCCTGTTTTAGATTCTAACAGGGGGCTTGCTTTTTCCCAGGCAATTTTACCTTTTTATTCACAAATTGATGCATATCATATGACTTCAAATACCATAGATGAAGCTGTGAGAAGAATAATTGCAGTGGGCGGTGATTTTGAGCATATAGGAGGGGTTGATAACTTTTGCTGGCCAGGGATAGCCTATGACCCTTGTAAGAATCCCGATGGAAGGTTTAAGGCTGCTCAGCTTGTTCGTTCATGTAAAGCATTGAAAGATGTGTGCATGGCTTATGAAATTCCTTTATTATCTGGTAAAGACAGTATGTATGTTGATGGACATTTACAAGGGCCTTTTGGAGAGACGAGAAAGGTTTCAGCCCTTGAAACAATGCAGTTTTCAGCTATATCTGTTGTAAAAGAGATTGAAAAATGTGTAACAATGGATGCCAAGGTTGCAGGAGATCTTGTCTATATACTTGGTGAAACAAAAGATGAGCTTGGCGGTTCTGAGTATTATCAGCTTATGGGGTATGTTGGTCTGAATGTTCCGGTTGTTGATTTAAAAGAGAATAGAAGATGTTACAAAGCACTGAACCATGCGGTAGATGAGGAGCTTGTGGCATCGGTGCATGGTGTCTTTCGGGGAGGGCTTGCAGTTCATCTTGCTATGGTTGCTATGGCTGGAAATCTTGGGCTTGAATGCAATTTAAAAGATATTCCTGAAAAAAGTGATCTTACTGCTGACACAATACTGTTTTCTGAATCAGCAGGGAGATTTATTGTAACAGTAGACAGTAAAGACAGGGAAAAATTTGAAAAAATATTTAAAGACGTTATATTTGCGTGTGCGGGCAGGGTTACTTTGTCAAAAAAACTGGTAATTAAAAAAGGTGATAAAACCCTGGTGTCTACTGAAATTAAAAAATTAAAATCAGCATATAAACGTCTTTTTGGGAGTTTGAGATGAGTATAAACAAGGTTAGAGTTCTTATTCTTACAGGATATGGATTAAACTGTGATTATGAAACAGCTTTCTCTTTTGAGCTTTCTGGTGCAGAAGTTAGAAGAGTTCATATTAATGATTTAATAGATAACAGTGTAAATCTTAAGGATTATCATATTCTGGTTTTTGGCGGTGGATTCAGCTGGGGTGATGATCATGGGGCAGGAGTAGTTCAGGCAATCCGTATAAAAACCAATATAGGTGAAAAAATACTGGAATTTGTAAATAGAGGCAGTCTTGTTTTAGGTATATGTAATGGCTTTCAAACTCTGGTAAATATGGGGCTGCTTCCCGGCTTTGATTGTGATTATACAAAACGGCAGGTGGCATTAACACATAATGATTGTGGAAATTTCAGAGACCAGTGGGTTCATCTTAGAGTAAACAGTAATTCAAAATGTGTTTTTACAAAAGGTATGGATTTTGTTGATTTTCCTGTAAGACATGGTGAAGGAAAATTTTATGCTGAGTCTGATATAGTTAATAAAATAGAGGCTGATAATCAGGTGGTTTTTCGGTATGTACGGAAAGACGGATCACCAGCTTCTCTTAAATTTCCTGAAAATCCCAATGGTTCATTAAATGATATAGCAGGAATATGTGATCCCACCGGACGGATTTTTGGATTAATGCCGCATCCCGAGGCGTATAATCACTATACCAACCATCCTGACTGGACAAGAAACAAAGAGCTTGTGAAAAGAGGCAAAATGCAGTCTTTGAAAAACACTATGTCCCCGGGAATACAGCTTTTAAAAAAGGGTGTTGATTTTATTAATAATTCCTAACATATTTTAG
>JASFBI010000115.1 GCA_030149595.1 Desulfobacterales bacterium | reverse complement strand
TTTAGTAAAAGAGGGCAGTGAAGTGGCAGAAGCTTCAATTGGTGAGGAGATTGAAATAGTTACAGATAAAACACCATTTTATGCTGAATCAGGCGGACAGACGGGAGATGCAGGTAAAATAACAGCAGATAATCTGGAAATAGAAGTAATTGACACAGTTAAAGAGCCTTCGGGTTTGATAATTCATAAGGCAAAGGTAGTTTCAGGGAAAGTTAAAAAAGGGCAGAAGATTTTATTGTCTGTGTCTGAAGACAGACGTAACATGACAGCTTTAAATCATACAGCAACTCATATTTTACAGGCAGGTTTGCAAAAGATTGTTGGTGATCATGTAAAGCAGTCCGGCTCCATGGTCTCTTCTGAGCGTTTAAGATTTGATTTTTCTCATTTTTCAGCTGTAACAAGTGAACAGTTAAATCAAGTGGAAGCATATGTTAATGAAAAAATCAGGAAAAACTTTACTGTAGACAGTGTTGAGATGGATCAGGAGACAGCGTTTAAAACCGGTGCAACAGCACTGTTTGAAGAAAAATATGGAGATATGGTAAGAGTTGTTTCCATGGGAAAATTCAGCAGTGAATTTTGTGGTGGAACCCATACTCAAAAAACAGGAGATATTGGTCTTTTTAAAATTGTATCAGAGGCAAGTGTTGCAGCAGGTGTTAGAAGAATTGAGGCTTTAACAGGTAAAACTGCTATTTACGATATCCAGAAAACAGAGATGGTTGTATCTGATTTAGTTAAACGTTTAAAAGCTACTCCTGAAACATTAATTGCAAAAACAGATAAAATTATAAAAGAGCAAAAAAATTTTGAAAAGGAAATTGAGAAATTAAAAGCAAAGATTGCTGTACTGTCCGCAGGCAGTGCTGCTCAGGATATAAAAGAGATAAAAGGCATTAAAGTTTTAGCTCAAAAGGTAAATGTTGATAATCCTGCTGCTTTAAGGGATCTTGCTGATAAATTTAAAGATAAAATTAAATCTGGAATTATTGTATTAGGTGCCAATGCAGGATCTAAGGTGATGCTTATTGTTGTGGTTACAAAAGATCTTACAGATCAGTTTCATGCTGGAAAACTCATAAAAGAGATCTCAAAAATAGTTGGAGGCGGTGGTGGAGGAAAACCGTCAATGGCCCAGGCTGGCGGTAAAAATCCTGAAAAAACGGATGAAGCTGTAAAACATATATATACATTGATTTGATCTTTTTATTAAATATTTACAATCTTGTGTATTACAGGTAGTTTATGCGGCAGTTATATTTTATTTTTAGTTTGGTAATTGTTTCATTATAGTTTTAATTTCAGGGGTAAGTGTTAAAAAAAGATCTGCCAGTTCTGGATCAAAAAATGTATTGCTGCATGCTTTGATCTCTTTAAATGCTTTTTTGGCAGGCCAGGCTTCTTTGTATGGGCGTGTGGAAGTTAGTGCATCAAAAACATCACAGATACAGGCAATTCTCCCTTCAATGGGAATATCTTTTCCTGACAGCCCATTTGGATAACCTGAACCGTCCCATTTTTCATGATGGGTTAAAGCGATTGTTTCGGCCATTACGATAATTTTTGAATTGCTTCCTGCAAGCATTTTAGATCCTGTTGTAGGATGGATTCTCATTATTTTCCACTCATCGTTATCAAGTTTGCCAGGTTTTAGTAAAATATTATCAGGTACTCCTATTTTGCCTAAATCATGCATTGTACTTGCAAGGGCAATCATGTCGGATTTTTCTTCTGAAAGCCCGCAGGCAGATGCAAGGAGTTTGCAGTATTTGGACATTCGTTTTACGTGGTTGCCTGTCTCTTCATCTCTGAATTCAGCAGCTATAGAAAGACGTTCTATTATTTCTATTTGTGCATCTTCAAGTTCTTTTGTGCGTATTTTAACCTTTTCATCAAGGATTATATTTTGACTTTCTAATGCTTCAAGGGCATTTTTGAGCATTAGATGAGTTTTTATTCTTGCCTTTACTTCTGTAATATCAAATGGTTTTGTAATATAGTCCACAGCACCTAATTCAAACCCTTTGGTTTTATGTTCTATATCTTCAACGGCAGTTATAAAAATTACTGGAATATTTTGTGTTGCTGGATCTTCTTTTAATTTAAAACATACCTCAAATCCATCCATTTCAGGCATTAATATATCAAGGAGAATTAAGTCTACACTATTTGATTTAAGATATTGAAGAGCTTTTTTCCCATTTAATGCTACCCCCAGTTTGTATTGATCTTTTAATGTTTGAACAAGGATGTCAATATTGATTTTTGTATCGTCAACAAGAAGTATTTTATTTTTTGATAATGTTTTCATAATTAAATGGTTAAATTTAGTTAGTTATTGTTTTATTAAGAGTTATTAATGTGTTCTGTGCTTTTGCAAAATCATAATCATTGATCTCTTGCTTGAGTGTATTTAAGATACTGTTGAATTCAGGATTAAGGTTTGTATACTGATCTGTAAATTGTTTTAACTTATTTACTATCTCTTCAGATTCTACAGGATCCATGTTTTTTAAAACATTGTCAAGATCATTTATGGTTTTATTTAATAAATCTGTATCTGTTTTTATATCAATGTTATCTGTTTTTATATCAATAATGTGTGTGTTGTTTTTATCTTGAGATGTGAGAGTCTTTATGGATTTGCTGGTTTCAGATAAAGCAGACTCAACAGCCATAAGCTTTGTTAAAATATCTTTTTTGTTTTTAGTATCACAGGCATCTTCAAGAGCTTTTGAAGCAATAAACAGGTTTTCTGCTGAGATATTTCCTGAAGCTCCTTTTAAAGAGTGAGCCTTGATTTTTGCTGTTTTATAATCATGTGAATTTACAGATATCCGAAACTCATCTGGGAAATTTTTGTATAAGTTATCAAAGTTGGAAAGTATTTTGATATATGTGTTCCATGCTCCGTTTAATCTTTCAACACCTTCTTTAAAATTTAATCCAGGCAGCGTATAGCTATAAAGGTTGTTCTTATGGGCGAATATTTTTTTTAAGTGATAATCTGAAATATTTTTAAGCTTTTTTATATTTTTTTTCATAACTTGAAAAAGCTTTTTTTGATCTATGGGTTTTGTTATATAATCATTCATTCCTGATTCTATACATTTTTCGCGGTCTCCATACATGGCATGTGCGGTCATGGCAACTATGGGCAGATGCATGTTTTTCATCTCTGTTCTTATGAGCCTGGTAGTTTCAAGGCCATCTAATTCAGGCATTTGAACATCCATAAGAACAATGTCAAATTCCTGTTTTTTAATTGCATCTATGGCTTCATATCCAGTACAGGCCTTTACTACTGACATGTTTTCACTTTCAAGGATTTCGGTTGCAACCATTTGATTGATCGGGTTATCTTCTACAAGCAGTACAGAGGTGTTTTTGAAAATACTGGAAGAAGATTTCTCTTTTTGAGAAACTTCATCTGACAAGGACGGGTATCCTAAAATTTCCATTGTAGCATTAAAAAGTATAGATGGTTTTATGGGTTTCATTAAAAGATGTTCAATTCCCTCTTTTTTGGCACGTTCAAAAAAGGTTGGTTGTTCCAGGGCACTTATTATGATAATGGGCGGGATAGGTATGTTTTTTTGTTTTTTTATTTTTTTAATAAAAGTAATTCCATCTATTCCAGGAAGCTTTATATCACAAATGATAATTTTGTACCCTCCTATTTTTTCAGACTCATAAAATTTTTTCAAACCTGTTTCAGCTGTGTTTGCAAGATCTGTGGAAAAGCCAAATGATTCAAGATACCTTTTTATTATTAATAGAGTTGTGGGGTTGTCTTCAATAATAAGTATTTTTTTATTATATAAAATCTGAGGTATTTTAGAAAGGGGTTCAGTATCTAATATAACTGGCATGACTTTGACTGTAAAGTAGAAAGTACTTCCTTTTCCAGGAGTGCTTTCCGCCCATATTTTTCCATTCATCATGCTAACTATTTTGGTAGATATGGCAAGACCCAGACCTGTTCCTCCAAATTTTCTTGTGGTTGAGCTGTCAGCCTGTGTAAATGCCTCAAAAAGTTTTTTCTGTTGTGTTTTATCAAAACCGATGCCTGTATCTTTTACTGTAAATAATAGTATTAACTCTTTTGAACCTGATTTTTGTTTATGCACAGAAAGATATATATCACCTTTTTTAGTAAATTTTATGGCATTTGAGAGTAAATTTACAATAATCTGCCTGAGCCTTAATGGATCTGACATTATTTTTTGAGGTATATTCTCTGCAATATCAACTATTAGTTCGATTCCTTTTTTTTGTATTTTATTTACAAACATATCTGTTATATCTTCAATAATATCTCTTAGAGAAAATACAATATTATCAAAGGACAACTTGCCTGCATCTATTTTGGAAAAATCTAAAATATCATTTATTAGACCAAGCAAAGCATTGGCTGAAGATCTGATTATTCTGATGTATTCGATCTGTTTTAAAGTGAGATCTGTTTTAGTAACAAGATCACTCATGCCTATAATCGCATTCATGGGAGTTCTTATCTCATGGCTCATGTTGGCTAAAAATTCGCTTTTAGCTTTTGCAGATGCACCTATTGCATCTTTCTCTTTTTGAAGTATGAATTTTGATTTTGTTACTAATCCGATTGCTATAACAAGAATGACAGCAATGGTCATAAAAGAGTAGACCAGTTTTAATGAAATTGAAGCTTCACGTTCAATTTCAACTTTGGCTCTGTCCATTTCATTCCAGCCTGAGCTGTAAATTATTTTTGAAAGTTTTATTATTACAGGCGCTATGGGTATTATGGCTTGTTTTACCTCCTGATCCATTTTATTGGTAACATATACAAGCCCTTCAAAATTATCCATGTAGTCTTCAATGGAAAATATAAGGTTATTGTTGTTTTTGTAAAAAGGATCGTTTTTTAAACTATGTAAAAATACCTTTAACATATCAATGGCATCTTTGGATGTTGATATGTTAAAGGTATTCATATAGTTTTGAACTTTAAAACGAATATCCATAAATTTAAGGGAAAAGTTTTCCCCTTTTTTTCTTCTGTCCTGAAGTTTTAATCTTAATTGATTATGAATAGTATTTCCAAGAACATTTATAAGTATCTTGTTTTTAGTTCTATATCTGTATCTTAAAACAAGATTTCTGTATTTTTTGATATAGTTATCAGTTAAACTTCTAATTTGATCTATTATTTTAATTTCAGAATGTCCTGCAAGAACTCTTTTGGCCTGGGCAAGTGTTTCTAACAGGTTCGTTATACTTTTTTCTGCATTAATATTATCCTTTTCATTGTTTTTATGGATATAATTTTCTACTGAATTTCTCATGATAAGAATAGTGGACTCAATTGACGAAGCAATTTTAACTTTTATCGATACTTTTTTTGTAAGAAAATTAACTTTTTCATTAAGGGATCTGGACTGGAATATTGAAATAAATCCAATTATAAAGATAACCAGCATAAGAACAAGATATGCGGAAAAACTTTTTACTGTTAAAAGCTGACTTGTCACCAGTACTCCTGTTTAAAATCTTATATCCATTAGAATGTAACTGTTTTTTACTGTCATATCGCTTTCTGCCTGACTTCCCCATATAAAATTAGGGTTGTAATAGTTGTAATCAAAGTATACTCCTCCAACTCTTAAAAACATATGTTTTTTAATAAGTGGCTGGATATAGTAAAGCTCAAAAACACTGCCGTTTACTCCAAGTTTGTTTATTATCTCTCCGCTGCCTGAAATCATTATAGCACCTCAGAAATGTTTGGAGGAGTAATTGTATTCAAATCCTATTTTAGGATAAGTCAGACTCTTTATAGGCATTTCGTATCTTATACCAGTATAAATGGCATATCCATATCTTTTCTCACCAAGATTTCCGTTTAAATTATCACTGTAAAGTCCAAGCTCTATAACAGGAACTACAACGCCGAGTATATCCATACCGAGAACTGTACCATGATCCAAAGGATTTATTTTTTGATAGGAGTAGGAGAAAAAGAAGTCCAGGCCTGAATTTCTTATATTTTTAAGCTGCAGGTGAAGGTTATACAGATCAACATCGCATGTATTTTCAGGATAACTAAGTACAGATAATCCGGTTGATGCGTCAAGTTCTATAAGGGGGCGTACATCCCATATTTTACCAAAACTTGCCCACAGAATTGAATCATCGAGAGTGGGTATTTCTGTTTCATAAGCAAAAACGATAGTTCTTGTATCATCTATTAGGACTCCTTTGTAGTTGTCAAAATTTTGATATGATTTGCTGTATGTTATTCTGAACATGCTGTTGTTTAATCCGGTTATATTGTCAGTATCTATGTTTAATATTATACCGTCAGTTTCTCCATCTAAAAAAAGTTTTGGCCATGTGGCTTTTCTTGTTGTGTTTTCCCG
>JASFBI010000114.1 GCA_030149595.1 Desulfobacterales bacterium | reverse complement strand
AACCGCCACCTTTGCTCATGCTAAAATAGTTCATTTTATACATCCAGTTTGTGAGTTTTCAGGAATACTATCAATTGTTTATATTGGCATACCCAAGTTTGTAACAGAAAAATTTCACCCGCAACACACCCTTATTACCGATAAACTCATAAAAAATACTCTTGTGCCCAGAAAGCCTTAAGCACACAAAGGAGACTGCGGCCCTTTGCTCATTGTTTCCGGCTCATCAGGTAAAACAGGGGCATCCATATTAACTGCAAAAGGTGCATTAAAAACAGGAGCAGGACTTGTAACCATAGCTGCTCCTGAAAGTCTAAACCCCATATTAGAAACAACTCTTGTTGAAGCCATGACACTATGCCTCAATGAAACAGACAATCATTGTATAGATGAAACAGCCTTTGACACAATTACACACAATCTAACAAATAAAAAATGCCTTGCATTAGGACCTGGCATGGGGACTGAAAATACCACTAAAAAACTGGTTAATAAACTAATACCTTTTTGTAATATCCCCATGGTTATAGATGCAGACGGAATCAATTGTATAGCAGATAACCCCGGTATTTTAAAAACAGCTAAGGCACCTGTAATATTAACACCTCATCCTGGTGAAATGGCAGGACTGATGCAAACAGACACTCAATCCATTCAAAAAGACAGGATTTTATATGCAATAAAGTTTGCTGAAAAATATAATGTGATTATTGTATTAAAGGGTGCAAAAACCATTATAGCAACACCATGCGGCAAAGTATACATTAACCCTTTTGGCAATTCAGGAATGGCATCAGGCGGAATGGGAGATGTACTGACAGGTATAATTGCAGGACTTATAACTTCCGGGTATTCTGTTGAATCTTCTGCATATACCGGAGTATATCTCCATGCTAAAGCAGCAGATACCATTTATAAAACCTGTACTCCCATAGGCTATCTCGCTTCGGAGTTGATATATTCACTTTCCGGACAATTTAAAAAATATATTAAAAAACAATGAAAGAAACTATATATACTAAAATCTCAAAATCATTACAGCAAACACTTTTAACAGGGGAAAACATAGGTCGCTCCATATCTCCCGGTACTGTTATCTGCCTGTCAGGAGATCTCGGAAGTGGAAAAACAGCTCTTGTCCAGGGAATTGCAAAAGGACTGTGTGTCCCTGCAAAATATTATATTACAAGCCCCACATATAATATTATTAATCAGTATCCTGGGAAATATCCTTTTTTCCATGCTGATCTTTATCGTATAAACAATAGCAATGAACTTGATGACATAGGATTTTACGAAATATTAAACAGTAAAAATATAGTTGCAATAGAGTGGGCTGAAAAACTAAAAAATCATATCTCTTCAAGCAGTATTAACATCAATATGCAAATATTAGATGACACATCAAGGTTAATTACAATAAAGTTATACAAAGATAATCTGATTGATTTAAAGGTGTTGTGAAACATTTAAGGAGAAAGAATGGCACTAATTGTTCAAAAATACGGTGGAACATCTGTTGCAGACGTTAATCGTATTAAAAATGTAGCAAAACATATAGCAAAAACATATGATAAAGGGAATGATGTTGTAGTTGTTCTGTCTGCCATGGCAGGAGTAACCGATAATCTTCTAAAACAGGCGAATGAGATTACAAACATACCTGAAAAACGGGAACTTGATGTACTCCTGTCCACAGGAGAGCAGACAACAGTAGCTCTTATGGCAATAATGCTAAACAGCATGAATTATACTGCAAAATCTTTACTTGGTTTTCAGGCTGAAATTATAACAAACCGTGACTCCTGCAATGCAAGAATTAAAAATATAAATGCAGATAGAATAAATGAATTTATTAAAAAGAGATATATAGTTATAATAGCTGGTTTTCAGGGAATAGACATAAAAAAAGATATTACAACTCTCGGCAGAGGAGGATCAGATACTTCTGCAGTTGCCATAGCAGCAGCTATTAATGCTGATATGTGTGAAATATATACTGATGTTAACGGGATCTATACAGCTGATCCAAATATTTGTGAAAAAGCCCGGAAATTAGATGAAATTTCATATGATGAAATGCTTGAAATGTCGAGTCTTGGTGCAAAAGTTCTGCAGATAAGATCCGTGGAATTTGCAAAAAAATACCAGGTTCCGGTTCATGTCAGATCATCTTTTAATATGGAGGAAGGAACATTGGTTGTTAATGAAAATCAAAATATGGAAAAGTTATCTGTATCCGGTATTACATGCAATAAAAATGAAGCAAGAATAACATTGAAAAAAGTCCCTGATGCACCCGGTTTTGCGGCTAAAGTATTCACGCCTCTTGCAGATGCAGGTATTCTTGTTGATATGATAATTCAAAATACAAGATCAAGTGGAAAAACAGACCTGACATTTACTGTAGCAAGAAGTGATTTTGAAAAAGCTGTATCCATTTCTAACACTGTTGCAAAAGAGTTAAACGCATCTGAAGTATTAACTGCAAAACACATTGCAAAGGTTTCTGTTACTGGTGTAGGCATGAAGAGTCATTCAGGAGTAGCATCTAAAATGTTTTCTACACTTGCAAAAGAGAACATCAATATCAGATTAATAAGCACCTCGGAAATCAGAATTTCATGTGTTATTGAAGAAAAATACGCAGAACTTGCGTTACGGGTCTTACATACTGCCTTTGGATTAGATAAAGATAAAGATAAAGATGCAGATTAAAAAGTAAAGCTGCATATCAAATTAAGGTAAAGAAACACTTTTATCTGTACAGAAGTAAAAGTGTTTCTTTACCTTAAAATTTGAGTTTTCTTTAATATAAAGAAAATAAATTAAAACATTCGTTAAAACACAATCCACAATTCATGTATTTTATTACAATTTTGTAACTATTTTCCACAATAATAATACATATCTGTAACTTTCAAACTCCCCTGTATACTCCATAATCAATGTATTGCTTAAAAATTCGGATGGTTAATAAATACTATCTATATGGCATACTATATGCATAATATTTATCCTTTTTATAATAATTTACAAGGTTAAGGAGTTTTTTAAAATTTATGAAAAAGTCAAAGTATTTATTAATTCTAACCGGACTACTTACTATACTATTTGGGTTATGCAGTTCTGCCTGGTGCACAGAGATAGACTCCATTATAGAAGTTCAAAAATACAACCGGTCAATCCACATTATGGCAATGCTAATTGCAGGTTTTGGATTCCTGATGGTTTTTGTAAAAAAATATGGAAGGTCTGCTGTAACAGCTACCTATCTTTTGGTAAGCATCTCAATCCCTCTATACATATTAATAGATGGAATCGGCCTTTTCAACGGTCCTGCCATATCAGAAATTGACAAACTTATTTTTGCAGAATTTGCAGCAGCCAGCCTGCTTATATGTGCAGGTGCACCCCTTGGAAGATTGAAAATGGGTCAATATATCTTATTAGGTCTTTTATTTATTCCCTGCTACGCTCTTAACGAATGGATTGTCCTTGGAAATGGACTTAATCTGATTGATGCAGGCAGTTTTAAAGATACAGGAGGATCTATTGTAATTCATGCATTTGGTGCTGTCTTTGGCCTGGGTACTATTATTTCAATGACAACAAAAAAGGAGTTTGACCAGCCCATAGAGTCTGATGCAACAAGTGACAGGTTTTCCCTTTTGGGAAGTATGCTTCTCTGGCTTTTCTGGCCCAGTTTCTGTGCTGCTGTAGTCAAACCTGAGCTTGTACCCCATACTGCAATTAACGTGATACTTGCTCTTTCAGGTGCAACACTTGCGACATTTTTTACCACAAAAGCTTTACACAATGGTAAAATCTCTGCAGCTGACATAGCCAATGCCGCACTGGCTGGTGGTGTGGCAATTGGCTCAACATGTGATACCGCAGGTTTTAGTGCAGCTTTTATTATCGGCATTATTGCAGGTGCCCTTTCTACATTCGGATTTGCTATTTTGCAACCAAAAGTCGAATCCGTATTAAAAGGAATTGATACATGTGGAGTTATGAACCTGCATGGAATGCCGGGAATTCTTGGCGGAATTGCAGCTATTTTTATAGTAAGCGGTATTGACCTTGGTGCACAGATTTCAGGAATTGGAATTACAATTCTTATAGCTGCTATAACCGGCACTATTACCGGTAAAATCATATCTGTTTCCGGCAGACGATCTGTCTCCTACAATGATGCAGAAGAGTTCGATCTTTAAAAAAAATGTTTATAGATCATCTGCCATACATATATAGACAGATCTATAAACAACCAACCCTAAATATTTTATATAACCGGCATGCCCGGAGCATGGTTATTCGTATCTGCCACAACGAAACTTAAAACTCTCATGATTACAGTCTGTTGGACAGAGTTTCATATAAAACTTATTCAATTTCAGCAGCTATTTTCACAGCAGCATCTGCCGGATTTACTGCATCTTTTATCGGCCTTCCTATGACAATATAGTCAGCACCAGCTGATACAGCCTGGGCTGGCGTTGTTACTCTTTTCTGATCATCTTTCTGCAAATTATCCCACAATGGCCTTATCCCTGGGGTTACAATAATAAACTCATCTCCCATAGCTCTTCGAACAGCTTTAATTTCAAGGCCGGAACAGACAATCCCCTTGCACCCAGCTTTTTTAATCATATGAGCTCTTTTTAACACAAGTTTATGCATATCATCACAAAACTCTTTTTTAAAACCTGCATTTACAATATCTGAACTGCTTACACTGGTTAAAACAGTTACGCCAAGCACATTAACCTTCCCCATACATCCATCTGCAGCTGCTTTAAGCATTCTTTCAGATTCCCCGCAATGTACAGTCGTAAAAAAAACATTAAGACCTGCTACAATTTTCATTGCACGAAATACTGTTTCCGGAATATCATGGAGTTTTAAATCCAAAAAAATCTTACATTCCTTTTTTTTATTTATCAAATTTACTATCTGATGTCCGCACTTTATAAATAATTCAAGCCCTATCTTAAAAACACCCACATGCATTGAAAGCAGCTCTACAAGCTTTTCTGCCTCAGTAAAGGAAGATACATCCAAAGGAAAAATAATATAATCTTTTGCTTTTTTCATAAAATTTCCATTAACAAAAAACCACATTAATTATAACTAATGTGGTTTTTTATTTTTTTTGCTTATAATTTTACATAAAAATTGCTATTATAACTTAATATTGTCTTAGAATAATCTTGTTACCATATTTATTTTTCCTGTTCAATAATTAAAAAGCTTCGCTCTTCCTAATTTCTACCTTTCAAAAGATAAAGGGTAATCTAAACTTTATGAAACAGATAAAAGAGAATATGATTGGATCAGGCCAAACTTACGTAGGTAAATCTGCCCCTCTGATTTTAACAGCAATTTCAGACTCATGTGTCAGCATATCTTTGTATGACAAGAATGCTAAAGTAGGAGGAATGGCACACTTTCTTCTTGCCAAACCATATACAGCATGCAGCAAAGAACCTGATAAATATGCTTCCACAGGCCTCCCCAATCTACTTAAGACCATGTATGAAAAAGGAGCTTCCCATGAAAATATTACAGCTAATATAGCAGGCGGAGCTTTGACAGGAGTAATTAAAGAGTTTGAAATGGCCTTTGATATAGGAGGCCATACAGTCGAAACCGTATATGAAATTTTAAAAAATGAGAATATAGAGATAGAAAAGGCTGAAACAGGAGGGACTCTTTGCTATAAAACAAGCTTAAACCTCTTATCAGGAAAAACCACAATCTCCCATGCATATTATAATAAAAAGAAACAGGCTGAAACCAGTTACAAAGAAACCAAAATATATATAAAAAAAAGTTTAAACAACATAAAACCAATTCCCCAGATTATTTTAAAAATATTTAGAATGATTAACGAAAACAACTACGATTTTGATGATATAACAAAAGAAGTAAAAAAAGATCAGGTTATATCTGCAAAAGTTCTTCAATTATGTAACACAGCCTTTTTTTCCCGTTCAAAAAAAATCGACTCCATCTGCCATGCCTAACGTATTTTAGGAGAAGATGCTTTGGTTAAATCAATCATTCTTACATACATCAAAGATTTTTACGAGCAATCGATAAAATGTGATTCGCTGAGCAAAGCAGGCCTTTTTAATCACTCATTAGGCACAGCAGTTATTGCAGAAAAAATAGCAGAAATAACATGCGAAAACAGATTTTCAGCTTACTCTTCATGACTACTGCATGACATCGGCATGCTGGTTTTCGTCCAAAGCCTCCCTGATGATTTAAATATATTTTATAATGATATTAATTAAGATAATCAGTAATTATTAAAAATTGAAAACAACCTCTTTGACCTGGATCACTGTATAGCAGGATACATGCTTGCCAGAAAATGGGGGCTTCCTGATACTATATGCGATGCTGTT
>JASFBI010000113.1 GCA_030149595.1 Desulfobacterales bacterium | reverse complement strand
TTTTTTCCCGTAACCTCCAGGTTCAAGTACTCTTCAATATACTCAAGCCGCTTAATACTTTCTGCTATACTGCTGCTTATCTTAAAAATAAGCTCTTTCTGACTCTGATTTGATTTTATCAGATCATTTACCCTGTTTTTTACAAAATGATCAGTTTCATCTACCTTGCCATTTAAGGACTGAATTTTTCCTCTCACCACATCTAAATCTGCCTTGGCAGAAGCAAATAAACTCCTTGAATCTTTTTTTTTATCTTTATCCTTTAACTTACCTGTTTCAAAACGTAAATACATCTGTTGTCGCTCTTTTTCATGGGCATGATTCAAAGCTTCCAGCTCTTCCAACCGCTCATTTATTGCAATCATATCCTGATTTAATGCACACCCTGTAAATATCAGCAAAAAAATAACAAAGATAATTTTTTTTTTAGTTTTCATATTATAAAAATAAATAGTTTTATTATAACATACATGGCAGATTTATTTGCCACAACGAAATTTGAAACCCTCATAATTACGATCTGTTGGACAGAGTTTCATATAAACAAATAAAAGTCAGTTCTAATTTCAGCCAGCTATTAATCTCTATAAGATTGTGATGGTCAAAGTTAAAACAAGCTCCAAAAATAAAAGACAATAAAACTATTAACAGGGTACAAACAAAGACTGCTTTTTACTTATTTTTACTCATTGTACCCTGTTAATTTGCAACACTGTTTTACTCAATAGTAAAATGAACTCTTCGGTTTTTTGCCCATGCGTAAGGAGTATTGTCCAGTTCAGCAGGTTTTTCCTCTCCATAACTTATTTTTGTAAGTCTTGCCCCGTCTATTCCAAGATCAATTAAAAAAGTTCTAACACTTTCAGCACGCCTCTCTCCCAGGCTAAGATTGTATTCTGTAGTTCCACGATTATCACAATGCCCTTCAATAATAACAGAAACGCCAGTATTATCCCTAAGCCACATCCATTTTTCTTTCAACAATTCCTGAGCATCTACTGTCAAATAGGCTTCATTGTAATCAAAATAGATATTTTCTGCTATAAATTTTTCTATGGCCTCTTTTTTTGCAGCTTCTGCAACAATACGCTGTTCTTCTAACAGTTGTTCCTCAAGTGCCCTCTCCCTGGCAAGTTCTTCTTCTGAAGCTCTTCTTTCAGCATCCTCATCAATAGTCTGAATTTCCACTGCTTCTTCAGGTGCAGTAGATTTAACAGTTTTAGGACCACATGAAACAGTAAATATCATAAATCCGCAAACAACAGCACACAATAACGATTTAATAAGAAAATTTTTCTGCATTTTTCCTCCTGTTTTTAATAAATTAAAATTATATAATTTTTTTACAAATCAATAGTGTATAATACTTTTTGACCATTCAGGATTTGTTTGAGCACCTTTCATGGCAAAAAGAACTCTTTGATCTGTACCAAATGAAGTCATAACATATATTCTTGCAATTCCATTTCTGTTTGAACTAAAAACTATAAGGCTCCCATCAGGAGACCATGATGGTGACTCATTATCTGCTGTATCAGACGTAAGCTTTAATATGTTTCGACCGGCTATATCTATTGTACATATATCAATATTATTTTTTACCATTGCTGAATATGCTATTTTATCTCCTGCTGGAGACCAGCTTGGGTCCGTATTATACCGGCCTTCATAAGTAAGCCGTCTTACATTTCCTGAGTAAAGATTTTTTATATATATTTGAGGTGTCCCAGAACGACTTGATACAAATGCCATCTTTTTACCATCAGGCGAAAAAGATGGTGAAACATCAATGCCCCATTTATCTGTCAGCTTCTTTATAATTTTCCCTGTCCCTGTTAACAGATATATATCAGAATCTCCTGAAAAAGAGAGGCTGGCCGCCAGCATAAACTTTCCTGGTACCCAGCATGGTGAAATATTTGCACCATCAAAATTTACAATAGCTCCTCTTTTCGCTTTAATGTTTCTTATATAAAGATCTGGCCTGCCTTTATTAAACGATGTATATGCAATCCATTTGGAGTCACTTGACCAGGCAGGAGAAAGATTTATAGCGTTATTTTTCGTAATTCTAATGGGATTTTTCCCATCAAAATCACAAATAAAAATATTTTTTTTACCTGATATTTTTGATTCAAAAACTATTTTAGTCTCAAAAACACCTTTTTTACCGGTAAGATAATAGATCACATCTCCTGCAAATCTCCTTACTATCCGCTCTCTATCTGAAACCTGCCCTTCATACTGCTTTCCAAGCAACATTTTCCCTTTAAAGGTATCAAACAGTCTCAGTTCAATAAGAAGCTTACTGTTTTCTATTTTTTTTTCACCACCGGTAATTAAAAGTTCAGCACCAACAGTAGTAAACTGCCTGAAATTAATAGAAGAAGAAATAACCCCGGTATTTTTAAAATCTGTTAAAAAAGCATCTTTATCTAATATATTAAAATATCCTGTAAATTTTAACATTTGCATTAAATAATCCACACCATTATTTAACAGTATAATATCTCCTTTATCATTTTTTGAAATATCTTTAAAAGGAACAACAGCTATGGGTATTTTCGCAAGAAACGGGTTACTTATGTTAATATATTCATAATTATTTTCTGCATAAACACTGCCTTTTATAAAAACAGTAATAAAAAAAATAGTAACACAACCCAATAAAAATTTTATTCTTTTATTCATAATCTGATATTAATAATATTTATTTTGATAAAAACAGTTAAGTAAACAAAAAAACTAATTAATTATATCTAACGGAGTAAATGTAATTTGAAAATCTTGCACATGATATCCTTCAGGCAAAGCCGGTATAGCTGACTCAGTTTTTTTTACCGCCTTGTCACAAGTATTATCAAAATAGTTATTTCCTGATTTCTGATCAAACCACATTTTTTCAATTGTACCTTTTTTATTAATTCTTATACCTATTTTCACAATCAAATCATCTCTTCCTCCAGCCATCTGTTTTATAAAAACCCAGTTTTGAAATATTTTATATTTAAGCTCTGCTTTATAAATATCAATCTTCCTTTTCATAAAGCTGTTAACTTTAGCATTACCACTGAATGTCGTATTACCTGAAAAAAGATATTTACTGCCTGCTTCCTGTTTATTCACTTTTTTCTTTATACTGCTTATGGCATTTAAAATAGATTCTTTATTTTTATTACTGATATTTTTTTCTATATCCTTAATAGCAGTTTTAACTATTTTTGAACTGTTATAGGTTTTTTTTTTAAGCGAGTGTTTCATCTTCATTTTTTTTAATGAAATCTTTGAACCAGTATTATTCTTTCTTGTTTTTTTTGAAGAGACAGAAACAACATTTTTAGCTTTTATTTTTTTTTTAGAGATTGCCCTGGAACTATTTTTTTTTATCGCAGTCTCATTTTTTTGATTACGAACAGCAGATATAGAAATTAAATCAACACTAATAACATCTGAAATAAATACTTTGTCAGAACTGTTTTTTGTAATAAAACTCAATATAATAATAAACAGAAGATGAAATACCAGTGAAATTAATAAAAACAAGTTTCGCCGGTTATTTTTTTGACCGGTAGTAAAAAAAAGTGAGTCTATTTGCAAATTATTGATCTTCATAGCAAACCTGACATCACTTATTCTTCACATCAGGAACAGTTAGCATACCTATTTTGTTTATACCAGATGCTTTGATTTCAGCCATAATCTTTACTACATATCCATAAACAATATCTTTATCTGCCTTAAGATAAACTTCCTTATTTTGCCGACTCTCCATTATCTTTAAAAGTTTCTCTTTAAAAAAAGAAGAACTGACTTTAAAATCATTTATATATAACTGCTTTTTTTTGTCTATTGTAATAACAAGCTGTTTTTCATCTAATTTTAAGGGTTCTGATGTTGTTTCAGGAAGGCTTACTTTTTCCCCCTGGGTCATCATGGGAGCTGTAACCATAAAAATTATCAATAAAACAAGCATAACGTCAACAAAAGGAGTTACATTTATTTCAGACATTAACTGATTACTGCTGTCTCCTGCATTCAATATCTACTCTCCCTTTGAACGAAGAACATCCCGTTCAATAATGTTTAAAAGATCCGCTGAAAAACTGTTAAGTTCAGACTCTATAACTCTTATCTTCTGGTTAAAATAATTAAATGCAATAACCGCAGGAATAGCAACAGCAAGCCCCATTGCCGTTGCTATTAACGCTTCTGATATACCCGGAGCCACAACAGCCAGACTGGCTGATCCCCTTTTCCCTATGCCATGAAATGAGTTCATAATACCCCAAACTGTACCAAAAAGACCGATAAATGGGGTTATACTTCCTGTTGTTGCTAAAAAAGGGACTTTTTGTGTCATTTTTGTTATTTCTGTTGTGATAGATCTTCTTAATGCTCTTTTTATATTATCCATGGCACCAATCTTATTGTACATTACCAGATTATCATTTAACCCAGATTTTGATTTTAAAGATAGTCCTGACCTGTTTAATTTTTTAAGTTCAAGATACGCAATCCCGAAAACCCTGGCCACAGGACTTCCCGACAAAAGCTTTGCTTTTGCAAAAACCTCGCTAAAATCTTCACTTTTCCAAAAATAATCAATAAACAGTGCTGAATCTGAAAAAGCTCTCTTTAAATACCTGTATTTATTTATAACAATTGCCCAGGATACTATGGAAAAAATACACAAAGTTATAAGAACAAGCTGAACCATAAGGCCAGCATTCATAAACATATAAATAATATCAATTTGTTCTTAATTCATACGAAACTCTACTTATCTATTAATTCAATTAATGATCTGGTTTTTTTTGAAAGGAATAATTCTACAATTTATCAATATTATCCAAGGAAAATAAACCTGTCAAGACATTTACCACAGAACTATCACATTTACATGTCACACCTTTTTTATTCTCCTTTGCATGAAAAATCAGTCACATCAATTTATTCCTGGTTTTATTTTAATTTCACCCCGCCTCCTTACCAAAGAGCATTATAAAAAGGCATTTATAAAAAATAAAAAAACCAGTTTTTTAAAAAAACATTCAAAATGCATAATATATGCCATCAAATACCTTTATCTGTAAAAATACAAATAAAAAAAGCCTTTGTGATTAAATCACAAAGGCTTTTTTATAAACAACATAACTACTATCTGGACATAAACTGTCTTTTCCACCGGCCACTCTGTCAGAGCAGTATTTTAATCCTCAAAATACCGGAGTGTATTTCTGCGGTTAAAATTCTGCTCTTCCTTGGTCCTGGCCGAAAAACCCTGTTTTTTGTTCAAACACTAACTATAAAAATTCCAAGCTTACATCATGCCGCCCATGCCACCCATGCCGCCCATACCGCCCATACCACCTGGAGGCATACCGCCGCCTGCTGCTCCACCTGCATTTTCTTCAGGTTTTTCAGCAACCATGGCTTCTGTTGTAATCATAAGACCTGCAACACTGCATGCATTCTGTAATGCAAAACGAACCACTTTTGTAGGATCCATAACACCTGCTTCAATAAGGTCTTCATAAATATTTGTGGATGCATTGTAACCGTATGCACCTTCATTCTTTTTAACCTTATCTATTATAACAGAACCTTCAACACCGGCATTATTAGCAATTTGCCTTAAGGGCTCTTCTATTGCTCTCATAACAACCTTTACACCAAGAGCTTCTTCACCTTCAAGATCAATAGCTTCAAGAGCTTTTAAACACCTAACCAGTGCCACACCTCCACCAGGAACGATACCCTCTTCAACAGCAGCTCTGGTTGCATTTAATGCATCCTCAACACGAGCTTTCTTTTCTTTCATCTCTGTTTCTGTTGCAGCGCCAACATTTATAACAGCTACTCCACCAATTAATTTAGCAAGTCTCTCCTGAAGTTTTTCTCTGTCATAATCAGAAGTTGTCTCTTCTATCTGAGCTCTAATCTGTTTTACTCTTCCCTCTAAAGCACCTCTGTCTCCTGCACCATCAACTATTGTTGTATTATCTTTATCAATGGTTATTCTTTTTGCAGTTCCAAGATCATCAATGGTAATATTTTCCAGTTTAATTCCAACATCTTCTGAAACTACCTGACCACCGGTAAGAACAGCTATATCTTCCAGCATTGCTGCCCTTCTGTCACCAAATCCAGGAGCCTTTACAGCTGCAATATTTAATGTTCCTCTTAATTTATTTACAACCAGAGTTGCAAGGGCCTCTCCTTCAACATCTTCTGCAAGAATAACAAGAGCTTTCCCCGTTTTAGCAACCTGCTCTAAGATAGGAAGAAGATCTTTCATGTTACTTATTTTCTTTTCATTGATCAATATATAGGGATCTTCTAAAGAAGTGATCATCTTTTCAGCATCAGTTACAAACTATGGTGAAAGGTAACCTCTGTCAAACTGCATACCTTCAACAACATCA
>JASFBI010000439.1 GCA_030149595.1 Desulfobacterales bacterium | reverse complement strand
ATTTTAAGGAGAGCAGCCTGGTATTGGATTTTATGAGAAATTCCCTTGTTTTTTCCGGGCTTATGGATATGATTTTTGCCATATTAAAGGATTTTGAATTCATTTTATGGTCTATTGAATTTTCACTGAGGCATATAAGGATTGTATCCCTTGTTTTTTCAATGTGTAAAGCCATATCAGTTTTTTTTCTGACAATACTCCACAAAGATTTAATATCTGTTTTTAATAGACATCTGGTTTCATCTTCTAAGAGTTTTGCAAGGTTTTCATATAGAAATATTTTTTCATTGATACTATTTTTTATCTGATCTGCAAAAGTTTCCATGGTCTCTGTTCCCAGTAATTTTATGTTAATTCAAAAGATAGAGAGCTTTTGTTTTTAACATAGTATTATATATTTTATATCGTACAAAAACCCTGTTTTCTTGAAAAATTATTTTTTAATCCGGTCTTGATTATTTAGTTCTTTATAAAGCATCTCTTTTATGCCTATTCCTTTTTTGTGTGCTATTTCTTTTGAAAGATACTGATCATACATTGATTCATATATATCCATGGCCAAGCTTTTTTTAAACAAGCCGCTTTTTGGAATGGATTTTCTCATGGCACTAAGCATCTGGTTTAGTAAAATTGATTCAAAATCCCTGCATGTCTCTTCCAGCTTTTTACTATCTTTGTTATCCATGTTAGTTTTTTTTAAATCCAACCCGTTGAAGTGGTTTTTAATCAGTTCAACAGAAGGTATTTTAGACTGAAAATCCATATTGTCTCCTTATATTATTTCAAGATCAGCCTGAAGAGCACCCAGTGCTTTTATGCTCTGGAATATACTTATCAGATCTCTTGGTGTTACGCCTATTGCATTTAAAGCTCTCACCAGGTGGCCTATTGTAGCCCCCTGGGGAATTAAGATAACTTTTTTCTTTTCTTCATCTATGTCTATGTTTGTATCATTTACAATAACTGTTGATCCCTTTGACAAAGGTTCTGGCTGAGAAACTTTCACAGTCTCTTTTATTGTTATACTTAAATTGCCGTGGGAGACAGCAACAGTTGAAATCCTTACATTTTCACCAACCACTATGGTGCCTGTTTTTTCATTTACTATAATTTTTGCAACTGTGTCTGGCTGTATTTCTAAAAGCTCTATATTTGCTATAAAGTTTGGTACTTTTGACTGCATGGATGCAGGTATATTAATTTGAATAGTGCTTGAATCTAAGGTAATAGCAGTATCTTTTCCTGTGTTTTTATTTATAGCATCTGATACTCTGCATGCTGTTGTAAAATCCGGATTTTTCAATGAAAAAAGAAGAGTGCGTTTGTTATTTAAAACAAAACCTATTTCTTTTTCTACGGTTGCTCCTCCGGCAATTCTTGCAACAACAGGGTGGTTTTTTGTAGTTCCTCCTCCGGCATCACCAGATGCTCCGTAGCCTCCAACAGCGACAGCCCCCTGGGCAATAGCATAAACCTGTCCGTTTATCCCTTTTAAATGGGTAAGCATGAGAGTGCCTCCTGAAAGGCTTTTTGCATCACCCACAGAAGACAACACAATGTCAATTTTATTTCCTATACGGGCAAAAGGCGGCAGGCTTGAAGTTACCATAACAGCAGCGACATTTTTTATTTTCATTTTGTTTTTGTTTGTATGGATTCCCATGTTTTCCATCATATTGGAAAGAGACTGGGTGGTAAATCCGGTGCCTTTATTATCTCCGGTTCCATTAAGCCCCACAATCAGTCCATAACCAATAAGCTGGTTGTGTCTTATTCCTTTTATGGAGACAAGGTCTTTTAACCGGACAGCAAGTGCACACTCTGTAATAAAAACAACAGAGATAAGTATTGTCAGATAAAAAACCGGATTTTTTAAAAAAATATGTTTTTTAAACTGTTTTTTTACTGTTGTCATTATAACCTCGCTGATGTGATTTTCATTTATATGAAACTCCGTTCAACAGACCGTAATCATGAGAGTTTCAGTTTTCGTTGTGGCCGCTAAAGAATAACTATGATCCGGCCATGTATGTTATATCAAATC
>JASFBI010000438.1 GCA_030149595.1 Desulfobacterales bacterium | reverse complement strand
CAATTTCTGCGTTAAAAAATAAATTTAATCCTCGGAATACAGCGGGTATACCTGCTGTTAAATTTATTTTTTTGCCTTGAACCTGAAGGATTTTTCATTCTGTAACAACCTGTCGGATTTTATGTTGGAGGGTTAAATTTAAAGAAGGTAGTGCATTATGGGGTCTTGACATTATAGCATAATGTACTTTAATGTTTTTATAGCAACATATATATACGTCAAAATATATTCTATGATATAAAAAGAATACTAAGGATAATACAATTTGAACTCAAACTGGTGGAAGCAACTGAGACAGCTTATGCAGGTATTGCTGTCTCATCAAATGCTTAATTTAAAGTTTATGGGGAGGAAAAAAATGGGAAAAATTTTGTTTTTCATTATGTCTGTTTTTACCCTGATTATCAATGGTTCTATAAGTGCAGAAGAACTAACTGCTGATAAAATTATAGAAAAAGCCAATAGTGCTTCCTATTATGCAGGTAAAGACGGGCAGGCCACAGTAAAAATGACAATTATTGATTCTGTGGGAGGTACACGTATACGAGAGTTTATGATTTTGCGTAAAAACCTTGGTAAAACAAAGCAGAAGTTTTATGTTTTTTTTAAGGCTCCTGCTGATGTGCGAAAAATGGCCTATCTGGTATGGAAACATGAAACCGGAAATGATGATAGGTGGCTCTTTTTGCCTGCTTTAAATCTTAAAAAAAGAGTTGCTCCAGGAGATAAACGGACAAGCTTTGTAGGGTCTGATTTTTTTTACGAGGATGTTTCAGGCAGAAGGGTGGATGAAGATTTCCATGAACTAATTGAAACAGATAGCAGCAGATATTTGATAAATAACAGCCCGAAAAAGCCGGATTCTGTTGAGTTTGCATATTATAATGTGTGGATAGACAAAAAAACATTTCTTCCTGGAAAAGCTGAGTATTATAATAAGAACAACAGGCTTTACAGGAGGGTGGAAGCAAAAAAGATTGTTATAATTCAGGGATATCCAACGGTAATTGAGTCTGTTGCTACAGATATTACAGCAGGTACCAGTACAGTAAATAAGTTTGAAAATATTAAATATGATACTGGTTTAAAGGAGAAAATTTTTACTGAACGTTTTCTTAGACGACCTCCCAGGGAAGTAACACGATAAAAAACATGAAAAAAAATAAAGTGATGTGAATTTTTTAACATACAGGGCAGTTTTTTTGCTGCCTGTAATAAACAGAGAAAAATCATGGTGAAATACAAGTTTGTTTTTATGATTTTTGCGTTCTATTTTATGACTGCATTTAGTACTGTTTATGCAGCAAACCAATCTGAATCAATTCTTGATATTATGGGAATTGATGTCCATGGGTTTGTTGATTTAAGGGCAGGTATGCGTATTGCTGAAGATGTCTATGAACAAGACACAAGTCTGTTTGAGTCCAGATTTCAGCTTGAATTGAGCCGTACAGGAGATTTTGCCTCAATCCAGGTGCGGGCTGATTTTATTTATGATAATATTTCTGAAAAAACAACTCCTGATCTTGAAGAAGGCACAGGTTTTATTGATTTAAGGGAAGCAAATACTCTTTTTTCACCCTTTGACATAATGGATGTAAAGATTGGCAGGCAGATACTGACCTGGGGGACAGGAGATCTTCTGTTTTTAAATGATCTGTTTCCAAAGGACTGGCAGGCATTTTTTTGCGGCCGTGATGTGGAATATCTTAAAGCTCCTTCTGATGCTCTTTTTATTAGCATGTTTCCTGATTTTGCAAATATAGATATAGCTTACATGCCGAGGTTTGATTCCGACCGTTTTATCACAGGGGAGAGGATTTCCTATTATAATCATGTGCTTGGGCGAATTGCCGGAAGAGATGCTGTTGTTGATCCTTTAAAACCAAATGACTGGTTTAAGGATGCTGAAGTCAGCCTGAGAATATCTAAAAATATAGTTGGGTATGAACTGGCTTTTTACGGTTATGATGGGTTCTGGAAGAGTCCTTTTGGTATGGATTCTGTAAGTCAGAAGCCTGTTTTTCCAGATCTTGGGGTTTTTGGT
>JASFBI010000112.1 GCA_030149595.1 Desulfobacterales bacterium | reverse complement strand
CAAGATGAAATCACAGTATCTTGTTTAAATAAGAAGATACTGTAAAATGACATAATTAGAATAGTTACAAAATGAAAACAGCTTACTTTATTAAATTGTATAACTTATAATTCAATATTTCAAGAAAAAAAGGCACCTTTTAATTATTATTTATCTCAACATAATATACTTGGATATATGCCAATTTAATATGAAACCCCTTGACACTAATTAGTTCCTTTTGTATATATAAAATATGGTTGTAAAGTTATAGTTTCTCAATCATCATAGTAATTAAAATCATCCTTATATTTTCTGTTAAATTATTAATTTTTTAGATAAAACAGTATATTTTCCACAAAAACAAATTCTCTGCCTTATTAATAATCTATATCATAATAGTAATTATTTACCTCTAAAAACCTAATTCTTGTCTTTCAAAATTGTATATTTAAAAGGTTATACTCACATGAAAATACTTGTGTTAAGTAGCAATAAAATTGTAAGCAAGCTTATTGTTCATGAGCTGATAAGTTTAACACGTGAAGTTGCTGTGTTTAACATAGATAGCAATATTATTAATAATATTAAAAGATTCTTACCTGATATTATTATTATTGCATCAGATATCATTGCTCCCACTGTAGAAAAAATAAAAAAAGAAAAACTGTTTATGCCGGAAACAACTGTACCACTGCCTTTACTCGCAATAGTTGATTCAGACAATGAACAGATTATAGATGCGGCTTGGGTAGCTGATGTTACTAAGGTTATTGAAACTCCGTTTGAAAAATCTGAACTTATGGACGCTGCATGCAGACTTTATGAATCAAAAAAAAATATTGCCGGCTCTTCTGTTCTTGTGGTAGATGATGCCAGATTTATTTTGAAAGTTGCATCTGACGCTTTAACATCAGCAGGTTTTAATGTTTTTACTGCTGAAAACGGGCAGTGTGCATGGGATTTTTTGACAAGTGAGACAGGAAAAAAGATTGATATAGTTATTAGTGATTTACATATGCCTGTTATGGATGGAGAAGCATTGTGTAAAAAAATCAGAAGGCACAAACAACTTGGCAGAATACCTGTTGTTATTCTAACATCCCAGAGCGGAGAGGAGACTGAAATTCGTCTGCTAAAGGCTGGGGCATCAGATTTTCTTGCAAAACCATTTTTAAATGACCTGCTTATAGCAAGGGTTACTGCCCATTTTGAAAGTTGGATTCTAACTAAAAAATTAAATGAGCTTGTTGATATACGAACAACTAAGTTTTTAAAAGCAAAAGAAAATGCAGAACGTGCAGACAGAGCAAAAAGTCAATTTCTTGCAAGTATGAGCCATGAAATCAGAACACCAATTAATGGTATTATTGGATTTACTTCAATGGTTCTTGATATGGAGATTACTGAAGAACAGCGTGAATTACTTGGTACTGTAAATCAGTGCTCTGATACACTTCTTTCTCTTATTAATGATATTCTTGATTTAACAAAAATAGAGTCTGATAAAATTGATCTGGAAAATATAGAGTTTAACTTTGAAAATTTATTATATGAAGTTTGCGATATGGTTCGCACAAAAGTTAATAGTGATAAAGTAGATCTTCTTGTTGACATAGGAGATGATGTTTATTCAATAGTTAAAGGGGATCCTACAAGATTAAAACAGATAATAATAAATCAGCTTAGTAATGCTGCAAAATTTACTGAAAAAGGTAATATTATTTTACAGGCAAAAATAAAAAGTGAAACTGAAAAAGATACTGCTGTTGAAATATCTATTAAAGATACAGGTATTGGGATGACAAACGAGCAGGCTGCAAAAATCTTTGAACCTTTTACCCAGGCAGATGGAAGTACAACAAGAAAATATGGCGGGACTGGACTTGGTTTAACAATTTCAAAAAAACTTACCTCTCTTATGGGCGGTGAGTTACAGGTTGAAAGTACTCCTGGAAAAGGCTCCCGTTTTTTCTTTACTGTAAACCTTGTTAAAGTCGACAAAATAGATAGCATTGAAAAAAATATAGTTACACCTGATTTGCATGGCCGCGCATGTTTAATTATAGATGATAACCCTGATGCTCTCCGCATTATAGCTGATATTGTAAAACGGATTGAAATGATTCCAAAAACTGCACTGTCAGCAGACAAAGCATTAGAAATTTCATCAAATGATGATGCAGTGATTTTATCTGACATTATGATGCCTGATACAGATGGTTATGATTTGCTTAAAAAACTAACATATAAATATATGGAAAACACACCTCCAGCTATCGCAATTACAGCAGATACAAGAAGCCAGGTTATCAAAAAAATAAAAGAAAGAGGGTTTGCAGGTTATTTATTTAAACCTATAAAGAAACAGACCCTTGTAAAAATGATACATAAAATTCTTGAAAAAAGTACTTCACAAAAATCACAACCCTTTTTAACAGAGCAATCTGTAACGCAGGCAAAAATAATTAGTTATAATATTCTTGTTGCAGAAGATAACAAGGTTAATCAACTGCTTGCTAAAAAGATGCTTACCAAAATGGGCCATACAGCAACAATAGCTGAAGACGGTATTATTGCTGTTGAAAAAGCAAAAGCAGGTAATTATGATATTATTCTCATGGATATGCAAATGCCAAATATGGATGGCCTTAAAGCAACAGAGAAAATTCATAAAGCAGGCATCAATATTCCCATTATAGCAATGACAGCAAATGTTTTTGAATCTGACAAAAAAGCCTGCAAACAAGCTGGTATGGATGATTTTATAGCAAAACCAGTCAAAAGGGATGTTATAAGAAAAATACTTAATAAATACTGCGCTGTTAAAGAAGATACAAGCATTCCAGAAGTTAAAGCAGAAAGTTTCAGACTGCTTATTGTTGAGGATGATAAAACAACTTCAACAATTATCAAGTATAGCATCAAAAAACATTACCCTGCATGGACGATAAAGATAGCAAATGACGGAATTGAAGCGTCTGTACTTCTTGGAAGTTTTCAACCCATGCTTATTATTTCTGATATTGTAATGCCCAATATGGATGGTGTGGTTTTAGTCAGATATATTAAATCTAACCAGCGTTATGCAAATACCAAAACAATAATAATATCATCTCTTGAAAAAGATGATAAACGTGTTCAAGCTCTTAAAGAACTTGGTGTACATGCTATTTTATCAAAACCATATGGATATCCTAAATTAGAAAAACATCTAATAGATGCACAGCAAAGCTATTTAAAATCAATAAAATAAACTCTTTTCTTGTTCTTCAAAAAAAAAGTCTATGGGGAAATCTGTTTTTGAATGTTTTTTATATTTTCTTTTGTCATTTCTGCCCTGGCTTTTTCATTTAATTCATCATAAAATGCAAAAGCTTTTTTATACCATTTTAAAGCCGGCTCTAATTTATTATCCATAAAATAAATATACCCGATATTAGTACATTGATTAGCTATCTCCAGCTTATTATCTATCTCTTCAAAAATTGTAATGGAACGGGTATAAGCATCTAAAGCTTTTTCACTTTCCTTAGTATCCCTGTAGACAGAACCTATATTTTGCAATTGAGAAGCTTTACCTGTATTATCACCAAGATCATTAAAAATATTATGTGCATTGATAAATGCACAAATAGCCTGATCATACTGTTTTGTCAGTACATTTAAATGTCCGATATTATTAAAAACCATGGCCTCAGCATTTAATTTACCAAGCTTTTTAAGCAATTTTACAGAAGCCTTGTAAAACTCTATAGCCTTATCAGGTTGGCTATCCATTGCATAACACTGACCGGTATTATTTAACAGAAAGGCTTCCTCCTCTTTATCATCCTGCTCTCTGTATATTGCTATAGACTCTTTAAATAGTTTAATAGCTTTTTTATAATCACCTTCCTCTAATGCTTGTTTTCCAGCTTTTTTTATTGCTTGAGCTCTGTTTTTTTTATTGTTCAGCAATTTATTTTTTGTCCTTTTTTCAATGACTTTGTCTTAAATTATACATTTTTTATTTTTACAGATAGATAAGGCATGGTTACAAGTGCTGTTGCTCCAGCAAATATTGTTCCCATAACTACAGCTATTCCAAAAATCTGATTTGGCGGAAAGCTTGATAAACTAAACACACCAAACCCTGCAGTTACAATGACCGTTGATCCCATAATTGGCATAAAAAGTTCATTTCTGGCCTGAATCCATGTATTTAAAGTGCTTCCACCTGTTTTTCTTATACGCCTTACCCGCATGACAAGGTGAATCATAGAATCTATTCCAATACCAAGGGCAACATTAGCTGCAGGAGAAACAATTATATCAAGCGGCATTTTAAGATATCCCATCATCCCCAGCATAAAAACTGGAATAGAAACAAGACAAATCAGCATGTTAAAAGTTATACGCACAGAACCTGATACAAACATGGAAATTACGATAAAAAGCAGCGTTAAACCACCAAGGCCGGTATAAATACTGTTTAAAATCAGCTTTGACATTTCTGCCTGAAGAGGAAAAAGTCCACCGATTAACTCTGGAATAAAACCTGCCTTGCGGATTTTTTCTGTTATACCGTCAATTATTGCTTCACGGGGAACAGACCTTGTGGATTCATGCATTAAAATGGAGAATAAGCTCTGTTTTCTGTCTTTTGTAACAAAATTCAGAGCAATGTAATCAAACTTGTCTGAAGAAAGAAGATCCAGAAGATGCTCACGATCAAACAGAGTAGCTACCGGACTACGTTCTCCTTCGGCAAAAAGAACAGATAAGGATAAAATCATTCCTGTAGATGGATCTGATTCAAGCATGTTTTGCAAGTTTTGAAGTTTTTTGTAAACATCATCTGAATAAAATGTATGATCGTTTGTGTCTCTTATGACAATGTTAAGCGTGCTGCTTCCTAAATTCCGATCAACAGCTTCAAGGCCATTTAACAATTTGCTCCCTTTTTGAAAATAAGATAAAAGACTTGGGTCTGTTTCTGTATAAAACAGACCATAAGCTGTTAAAACAGGTATTATTAACAATCCTATTGCAAATGGTTTTAATCTTAATTTTAATAAAAACTCGGGAAATAAAAATATAAAAGGTTTCCTCTTAAATATTTTTTTTGGCATAATAGCAATCAAGACAGGATAAACAGAATATGCCATAATAATTGCTGTACCAGAGCCTATTGCTCCTGATATACCTAATTCCCTTAAGGGTTTTGCCTGGGCAAGAAGAAGGCTTAAAAAACCAAAAAAAGTTGTGAGCATACACCAAAATGAAGCATTAAAAGTTTCTTTGACAGCTTTGTTTATATTGTCATAAATATTATCTACAGCTGTTTGTGAATTTTGCTTCCAGTTTGATGTTATAAAAATTATATGGGAAAGTGTTAATACAAAAACAATAGTTGCAATATTTGTAGTTAAAATCCCAATGGGAATATGCAGCACATGAAGCAGACCAAGAGTCATGGTGCAACTTGTTACACAGGTTATTATTGTGCATGTAACAATACTCCATGAACGAAAAAGAACAAAAATAAAAAAGCCAAAAATAAATACAGATGCAATACTGAATGTTTTAAGATCATTTACTAAATGACGCCTGATTTGTTCAATAACATATGGAACCCCCGAAATTTCAAGATAAAAATCAGAGGAACCATATTTGTATACAACCTTTTCAACTTTTTCAATGAAAGATTTATCGTATTCTTCTTTTAAAGAGATTACAATATTTGTTGACTTACCATCTTTTGACAAAAGAAGACGCTTCCAAAATTCTGATTTTAAAACATTTTCTGGTTTATCTGGTCCTTTTGTAAGGCTAAATGCCCCTGCAACCTTATCTAAAGAAGAGAGCTCTTCTGTTAAAAATCTTATTTCTTTTAAAAAAGCTTCTGAGAAAATATCTTTACTGGATATAGTAATAATTATTTGTGATCGTAAAGGGAATTTTTCTGATATTTTTTGAGATGCTTGGAGTTGCGGATCATCTGTGGAAAAGAAAAAATCATTTTCTACTTTTGGAGACAAATCTACTATCAATATTATTGATAACAAAGAAAAAAGTATAATTAAAGAAAAAAACCAGTACCCTCTTTTTGAAACAGGAACTATTTCTTTAAAAAGTAAATTGGCAATGTGCATTTTTTTCCCTTAAGTTTTTTTTGAAACTAATTTTCTTTTGACCATAAAATGGCTAAGATTCATTTCATTCTTTTGGCTTTTTTTAAATAGATGTTAAACAGATTATAATAATTAAATAAATTTTCAAGAATTATTTATTTAATTTTTTTACAGAAAAAAACCACCATCTTTTCACAACTTCAATACCAGTCTCAAATTTTAACCGTTGATAAAACTCTGCCATACATAAATAGAGAGGTTCAAACCTTTTTAATTTGTTTTTTTATTTGACTGCTTTTATTTAAACTTTTATATTTAGCTTAGAAAAATTTCCATATTTTTATAGATACAATGTTTAATGCCTCTTAATATAACGGCCATGATGCCGATCTGGATTTTTCATCCAGGTTTGC
>JASFBI010000437.1 GCA_030149595.1 Desulfobacterales bacterium | reverse complement strand
GATATATCTTTTAAAGCGGGCATAGCTCAGCTGGTAGAGTACAAGCTTCCCAAGCTTGGGGTCGCGAGTTCAAACCTCGTTGCCCGCTCCAAATAGGTATATTTTATTGTTAAGAGCAGGTATTGACAATAATGGGGATGATTAAAACGGGCAATTGCCCGTTTTTGCTTTTTTTATGAGTGAAAAAATTGTGAGAAAACAAAAAAAAGGTAGAAATAAAGGGAAAAAAGCCAGAGTTGAGAGCAGCATATCTCGGGATTTTATTTTAAAAGTAAAGGAAGCTGCTATATCTTTATGTGAAGCTGAAGGCTTTGAGTTGATAGATGTAGAGTGTCTGCAAAAAAAAGCAGCACAAGAAATACTTAGGATCTATATAGATAAGCAGGGCGGTGTTAATCTTGATGATTGTGCGTTTATTGGCCGCCAGCTAAGTGATGTTTTAGATATAATAACAGAAAAAAATGGAACCTATAATTTAGAAGTTTCATCTCCTGGGATTTATCGTCCATTAGTGAAGAAGGAAGACTTTGATGTTTATTCGGGAAGAATGGCAAAAATAAAAATAGATCCTCCTGTAAATAATCAAAATATTTTTAAAGGGATTTTAGATGGTATGCTGGGTGAAGATGTAAAGATTATTATTGATAATAATATTTTGCACCTTCCTTTCCAGAGTATTATAAAAGCCAGGCTTTGTTGAAAAAAGAATGGAGAAAAAACACACATGTTTGTAACAGATATTAAACGTGTTATTGATCAAGTGAGCAAAGATAAGGGGCTGGATCCGCAAGTTCTTATTGAAACCCTTGAAGATGCTTTAAAGTCAGCTGCCAGAAAAAAATATGGGGTAAAGGCTGATATTGAAACTAAATATAATCCTGAGCTTGGAGAGATTGAGGTTTTTCTTTTTAAGGAAGTTATTGAAGATATTGAAGATGCTGATATACAATTTTCTCTTGAAAAGGGCAGGGAGTTTGATCCTGAATGCGAAATAGGAGACAGTATAGGAGTTAAGCTTGATAATGCTTCCTTTGGTAGGATAGCTGCACAATCAGCAAAACAGGTAATTATTCAGAAGATAAAAGATGCTGAAAGAAGTGCTGTATATGATAAGTTTGCCGGTAGAAAAGGTGAAATAGTAAATGGCATAGTTCAGAGGATAATACGTAAGGATATAATTGTTAATTTAGGTCAGGCAGAAGCAGTACTTCCTGTGCGAGAGCAGGCATTTAAAGAGTCCTTTCAGAGAAATGACCGGATAAGAGCTAATATTTTAAAAGTAATGCAGGATACACGAGGACCCCAGGTTGTTTTAACGAGAAGTCACCCTGATTTTGTTGTAAATCTTTTTAACGTTGAAGTTCCTGAAATAAGACAGGGCGTTGTGAATATAATGGGAATTGCAAGGGAGCCTGGTATACGCTCCAAGGTAGCTGTAAATTCTACTGATGTTGATATTGATCCCGTCGGAGCATGTGTAGGAATGAAGGGCAGCAGGGTTCAGCTGGTTGTCCAGGAGCTTAAAGGTGAAAAAATAGATATTGTTCCGTGGCATATTGATCCCGCTAAATTTGTCTGCAATGCTTTGTCTCCTGCTGAGATATCAAGGGTTATAATAGACGAAGAAAACAGTTCCATGGAAGTTATTGTGCCTGATGAATTTCTTTCAGTTGCAATAGGGAAACAAGGCCAAAATGTACGGCTTGCTGCAAAGTTAACAGGATGGGATTTAGATGTTGTTAGTGAGGTTAAGTACAGCAAAAAAATGAGAAAGGGATATGATTCTCTTTTGCAGGTTTCTGGAGTAACTATTGGTCTGGCTGATGCTTTGTATGAAGTTGGCTTTTTTGAAATGAAAGAGTTGGCCGCATCTAATGTGGAAGATTTGATGCAGGTGCGTGGTATGGACTCTGAAGAAAAGGCCGAAGGAATTATAATAGCAGCAAAAGAGTTGACTTTAAAAAACACCAAACAGGATAACACTAATTCTGCCCCTTTGGTGGAAAATGAAGAAGTATCAAAAAGTGATGAAGACGATACTTTAGATGATAAAGATAATATAGAAAGTGATGAAGACG
>JASFBI010000436.1 GCA_030149595.1 Desulfobacterales bacterium | reverse complement strand
TTCATCAATAAAAACAGGGATTGCTAACATGGCCATATCGCCATCATTATGGTGGGTAGGAGCACAGCTTTATCCTGATACAAAATATGTAAACCCTCTTACCCTTCGTTATGTTCCAGGCATGATGGTAGTTAATTTGGATGTATGGAACAAGATACCTGAAGAATCCCGCATACCTATGGAAAATTCGTTCCTTCATCATGAAAAAGAGTTACAAAAAGTATTTAGAAAATGTAATGAAAAATCATATAATGCAATGATAAAATATGGTATAAAAGAGGTAAAAGTATCTCCTGAAGAACTGGTACGTTTTAAAGAGGCTACAAGACCGGTATGGGACGAACTTGCAGGAAGCTCATATTCCCACGAAATTCTAAATGAAGTTATAGAGCTGCTTGAAGGCTATAGAAAAAACAAACAAGATACAGCATCAAATTAAATCATAACATCACAATTAGTATTTTGGCACAACATATGGTCTGATCCAGGTAGCTTTAACACACTGTACTGTAAAAATAATTATTCTTTTTATCTTCTTACTATAAAAAATACAGGCTGGGGCATAACCCCCCTGCCTGTATAATTTTTTTCATCCTTTAACAACTCCAAGGGGTCTCAGTTTGACAATGGGTTTAATCAGATCCAGTTCTGCATTTATAACATCATCTATATTTTTGTATGCCTGGGGAGCTTCTCCAAAATCAAAAACAGCTTTCTTTTTTTTTCTTTTCCAACCTTTATACTTGCTCCACCTATCATAGACAATCCCATCCATAGCCAAATCACACTCTTCCATAGTTAATACTCTTGATGCCTGTTTTCTTCCTAAAACACGCCCAGCTCCATGTGAACATGATGTAAAGGAGTCAGGATTTCCAAGACCTTCAACAATATATGAAGGTGTACCCATGGAACCTGGAATAATTCCGATTTCTCCTTTTTTAGCCGATGTAGCACCTTTTCTGTGAATCCATAAGTTTTCTCCAAAATGACTTTCAATGGCCGCATAGTTGTGGTGAATATTTACAGGTTTTTCAGAACAGGCCTTTGTAAAAACAGAGGAAAAGGTTTTTATAAAATTACTCATAATTCTTCTTCTGTTTTCCTCTGCATACAAAAGTGCAAAATTCATATCCTCTATATAGTCCTGTCCATCTGTGGAATCAACCGGCAGAAATGCTAAATCTTTAACGGGAATTTGCAGGTTCCATTTTTCAACAAAATTCAAAGCAGCCCTGTGATAAAACTGAGCTATTTTATTTCCAATATGCCTTGAGCCTGAATGAATCATAAGCCAGACCAAATCGTCGTCTCCTGCCTGGATTTCAATAAAGTGGTTTCCTCCCCCAAGGGATCCCAGATTTTTTTTGGCAAGTGTCCTTACATGCTCTGAAAACCACCCTCTTTTGGAAAACTCTTCAATCTTACGCCCCATACCTCTCCATACCTGCTCTTTTTTATGGGACATTCCTTCACCGTGTGGAATTAACTCTTTTATCCTGCCAGTAATTTCTCTTAAAAGAGATTTATCTAAAACCTCAGATACAGGAATATCTGTTTTTACAGCACCCATTCCGCAGCCAATATCAACCCCAACCGCATTTGGAATTACAGCATCTTTACACGCAATAACTCCTCCAATGGGCATTCCATATCCAGGATGACAATCCGGCATAATAGCCACATGTTTAAAGACACAAGGATGCATTGCCAGATCTTCTGCCTGACCCATGGCAATTTCTTCCATATCCTTACACCATGATTTAATGGGTACTCTATATTTATCTTCTTTTTTAATCCATTCCATTTTATTTACCCTTAAAATATTTTTAACCTGCCATGGGAATCTTGCTCTATACTCTCTTTTTTTGACTGGTATTTAAAAATACAGTAGCATATACCTGCAGTCAAAACATCTCCCCTCTTAAAACCTGCACATACCATAGTTTTATAAAATCATATGCATTAAATTTATAAATAATCTGCTGCCATTGAAAAAAAAACTTTAAAATGTTACAAAACTTGACTGGTTATTTTTAAAGAATAAAAAAACTATATTAATTTTAAGGATAAAACGTG
>JASFBI010000111.1 GCA_030149595.1 Desulfobacterales bacterium | reverse complement strand
CTTTTTTAATATTTCAGAAATAAGACCTACTTTTTTAATGTTACTTACATCTCTATGTTCAAGAGAACTTAAAAAAAAAATAACAAGTTCCCTCACCCTGGGATGAACATCATTTATATTATACTTTAAGCGTTCAAGCACAAACTCAATTTCCAAGCATAAATACCACTTTTTTTTTGCATTGGTTCTTTTCAAATTTACAACTATGGGAGCTAACTTTACTACAAACTGATTCTGATCTTCCATAACAGTTTTTCCACTTCTTACCCTTTCCCATTTATATTCCCTGCCATTTTGTTCTAAAAAAACCAGCTTTTTTTTTGTTAATTCAACTATATTAAATGTTATGGTTTCATCTTGATCCCATGGAATATCAATATCAGAATCTTTTGCAGTCAATGATATATGCAATAAATTGTTTTCTTGTGTCCACTTACCAATAACATTACCTTTTTTTTCTATTATTTTTGAAAACCGCCCTTCTACCCGTTCCTCATAAACAAATACATTATTCGTTTTAAATATAAGTATTTTATTAGTATTTCTTATTTTCATCTTCCATGAACCAAGTAATAATATTCCCTGTTCTTCAGTTTTTTTAACTTTATCACATGCTGTACAAAACAAAGTTACATTCAAAATAAAAATAAAAAGCCTAAAAAAGTTTTTTTTACCTGTTTTTGACATAATTTTATCAGAAATTAAATTTTAAATAACGGCCATGAGGCCGATCTGAATTTTTCATCCAGATTTACCCACTTTCAAATAACCGGCATGGCCAGAGTATGGTTATTCTTTATCGACCACAACAAAAATGAAAGCTCAATGATTCTAATCATTTGAACAGATTTTCATATAAAAAACTTAACAAAAATAGAATACTACATGCAGATTCAGATATCTATAACATATGAGGATTTGGCAGACTGTTAAAAAACATAATTTCATTCAGCTTTTTTGCAATGAAAAAACTTTTATTAAACAACAATCTGTATAGTAAAAAGCTGTTATTTTGTTCCAACAATTAAGTAAAGGAAATGTGAATTTTTAAAAAATCACTATTCCTTTACTTATTTTATATTCCATTAATTCAAAACTAACTGCAGGATCCATCAGAACTACAACTTGAACACCCACCGCCTGCTTCAAGCTTAACATTTGAGGAAATACTAAAACCTACATGATTAAAATCAATTTTTATAGGAGCGGCTTTTTTTAAAAATTCTTTATCAACCACATAATCAAAATCTTCAATACTATACAGCTGATCACTATCTCTTGCTTCATCCAGAGCAAGTGCTAAAGAAGGTCCGCCTCAACCACCTTCATTTAAAAAAACCCTGACAGGCTGTTTTTCTCTATTTTTAAAATATTCGGCAAACTGTTCTTTTGCCTTTTCAGTTAACTCAAGCATAAGTTTCTCCTTGTTTTTTTAAAAAAAATAATCCAATATAATACATATTCTATATATTATATTTTAAAATAATATTAATGCTTTATATTCACTTTGTCAATAATGGAATAGGAAATACAGATAAAATAAAATACCTGTTGTCCCTGTTATAAAGCCTTTGTTCCTAATAAAAATTCACAAATTTTTTAAATATCCCCCCTCAAACAAACTGAAACTTTTTTATAATATTTTTTTAAAAAAATAAAAATAAGGACTCTTTATGAATAATACAATAATATCTGTAAAAAAAAAATGTTGGCTTTATATCCACAAGAATATCTGGTACAGACGGCGTATCCCTTGAAACAATGAAGTGGGCAAACGTTTTTAAGAAAAAAAAAATTACCAGCTTTTTTTTTGCCGGAGAGTTGGATACCCCAAAAGAAAAATCTTATCTCGTAAAAAAAGCACACTTTGCTCATCCTGAAATAAAAGATATATACAGACACTGTTTTGGCATAAGAGTAAGGGGCCGTTATATTACGGATAAAATTTATACTATAACACAAGAACTTAAAGACCATATATATAAATTCATTGAAACTTTTGACATTGATTTTATTGTAGCTGAAAACTGCCTGACAATACCTTTAAACATACCACTTGGTATTGCCTTAACAGAGATTATCGCTGAAGTTGGGATACCTCTTATCTCTCACCACCATGACTTTTTCTGGGAGAGACAAACTTTTTTAATAAATGCTGTATGGGAATACCTTAATATGGCTTTTCCTCCACACATACCCAATATAAAACATGTTGTAATAAACTCCTCTGGCAGCAATCAATTGAGTCTAAGAACGGGTATATCTGCAACAGTTATTCCCAATGTCATGGACTTTAAAAACCCTCCTGCCCCTTTAGATAGTTATGCTTCCGATGTAAAAGAAGCATTGGGCATTCAAAAAGATGAACTTCTGATTTTACAACCCACAAGAGTTGTTAAAAGAAAAGGAATTGAACACGCCATAGAACTTGTTCACAGACTAATGTTAAAAGGTTTAAAAGCAAAACTTGTCATTTCCCATGCATCAGGAGATGAAGGATTTGCCTATGAAAAAAGAATTATAGAATACTCAAAGTTAATGGGGGTTAATACACTTTTTGTTTCAGATATTATTAATGATAAAAGGGGATTGACTAAATCAGGTAAAAAAATATATACTCTGGACGATATTTATCCGCATGCTGATCTTGTAACATATCCTTCAACATTTGAAGGGTTTGGTAATGCTTTTTTAGAGGCTGTATATTTTCGTAAACCAATTGTAGTTAATATTTACTCAATTTATGCAACAGACATTAAACCCAAAGGATTTTCAGTAATTGAACTGGATGGGTATGTAAGCGAAGAAGCTGTTATAAAAACAATAGAGGTCTTAAATAACAGTGATTTAAGAGAAAAGATGGTAAATAAAAATTATAAAATAGCAAATGCTTATTATTCATATGAGATATTAGAATCAAAGTTGAACAACTTAATCCCTGTTTTTTTAAAATAAAAAAGTAATTATGCTTCTACAATTATCTATTAAAAACTTTGCAATTATTGATGATCTTACAATAAATTTTAATAAAGGGCTTACAATTTTAAGCGGTGAAACAGGAGCCGGCAAATCCATTATAATAAATGCTTTAAATTTACTCTTAGGCAGCAGAGCTTCATCAAAACTTATCAGAACAGATGCAGAATATGCAGAAGTTTCTGCAATTTTTGAAATATGCAGTAAAAATAAAGTAATAAAAGAGATGGAAAATGCCGGATTTAATACCAGTGACGGACTTATAATAACAAGAATAATTTCCACAAATAAAAAACATAAAATTTTTATCTGTGACCGACCGGCAACAACACAAACTTTAAACAATTTAGCAGACAATCTTGCAAGTATTTCAGGCCAGCACGCCCATCAAAAGCTCTTAAATACTTATTATCACTTAGATATTATTGATCAACTATCCGATTTATTACCAATAAAAGAAAATATTTATACAATTTATCATAAAACAGTTCCTTTAATAAAAAAGTTAAAAAAGTTAAAATCAATAGATGATGAAAAAAATGCCAGACTGGAATTTTTAGAATTTAAAAAAAACGAAATTATCCAGGCAAACATACAGCCCAACGAAGATACTATTTTAGAAAAAAAACTTCTAAAATTTAAAAACAGTAAAACTCTCTTTAATGTGACATTTCAAAGTTTTAAAACTCTCTATGACTCTTCCGGATCTATCTGGGAAAAAACAGAAGAGATCACAAAAGATATGAACAAAGCCTGCCAGCTTGACAACAATCTATCAGACATAACAGATTCCATAAAAAACATATCCTATTCTATTTACGATTCTGCAGAAACCCTGAGATCTTATTTTCAATCCCTTGATAACCATGAAACACAAATTGATGAAATTGAAGAGAGATTAAGTTTATTAAACAGGTTAAAACGTAAGTATGGTGGCAGCATAAAATCCATAACAGACCATCTAAAATCAACTGAAAATGAAATTTTAAATATCACCAGTCTTTCTGATGAACTTTCAAACACACAATTAAAAATTGATACCAACAGAAAAGAGTTAACAGATCTTGCTGAAAAACTATCTGTAAAAAGAAAAACAGCCGGCAAAAAAATTGCAAAAAAGGTTGAAACTGAGCTTGAATCACTAAGTATGCCGGGAGCTAAATTTAAAGTTGATATAACACCTTTTTATAATAAAGATGACACTTATTTTACACTTGATTCAAAAAAGATCACTCTCTCTGAAACAGGAATTGATAAAATCTGCTTTATGATTTCGGCCAATACAGGTGAGGCCATGAAACCAATAGCTAAAACTGCATCAGGCGGAGAACTTTCAAGAATAGTACTTGCTTTAAAAATTATTCTATCAGAAACCGAATCATTTGAAACAATAATATTTGATGAAGTAGATGCTGGAATAGGAGGCATGGTAGCTGAAACAATAGGCAAAAAGCTCAAAGACCTCTCATCTTGTCATCAGATAATATGCATAACACATCTTCCACAAATAGCAAAATACGCAAATGATCACTTTAATATTTTTAAAAAAATATCCCATGGAAGAACAAAAACACAGATAAACCTGTTGGACAAAGAGAGCAGAATAAAAGAGATAGCACGCATGCTTGCAGGAAGCAACATAACTGACACATCTTTGCAACATGCAAAAGAGATGCTTGAAAACAGATAAAAAAACTTAATAAGCGTAAGCACATAAATATCTATAACATTTCAGCATAGGTTTTAGATTGAACGTTATCGGGTTAGGTAGCCGCTTTGTGTTTATAGTGCCATACCTGTTTTCTGAACCTTAATGCGATCTCTTCCAGACCACCAGAAGCTGAAAATCCATAAACTTTTGTTTTTATCCATTTCCAAAGCATCTCTATCAAGATTGTATTCTGGAGAATAATGCAAATGAATACAAAAAAGTGGATTGACGGCATGAAAAAGCACGGCTACAAAGGCGCGCAGGACATGGTGCATAAGGCGGCGCTGATATAATGACAAAAACCAACGTTAAAGAGTGGGCGGGCAGATCAAATTTTAACATTGATGATTATTTGATGACAAAATAAAACCCTGTTCCATTATTTTACCAAACACCGGAATCCAGCTATTTTAATCAGTTACCCTCCGGCTGGATTTTGGTTTTTATCTGTATTTTGTAACAGTCTGTTGAATTACAAAATTTTTTCAAAGTTTCAAAAAAATATCAAAATTTTTAAATAGTAGATTATGGTTGACAATGAGTCCGGTAGTTTATTATAAAAAAATAACTATCAGCAAGAAGCTGTATTTATAATAAGCAAGAAAAACAATAATTTAATAGTGTCCAAACAAAAATAAGGATTTTTGTCAAAGTTAAGGAATATCAAAATTTTTAAAATTGGTTTTTAATAAAATCAATAGATTAGAATAGTGAAATTCATTAAAAAGTGAGTTGTTCAAAGGTCTTATAATATTAATAAAGCCATGAAGGTTTAAATGGGCAAGTTGTCCAGCAGACCTTTTTTGGCTTTTTTTTGTTTTGTGGCGTTTTAAATATTTTTTAGGGAATAACTATATGTATTTTAAAAGAATAATCGGCGAACTATTAGCTTTAACAATCGGTGCAGTCTTTTTATTAACAACATATTCATTTGCTAATGATAAGGCTTCGGGGGAAAGGTATTTACTTAAGCCTATAACTGTAATTGCAACAAAAACACCAAAGACATCTTTAGATTCACCGGCAAGCATCTCTATTATCACCGAGGATGAGATTGATGCTTTTATTTCTGAGCATCCGTTTAAACCTCTTGCCAGGACAGAAGGAGTATGGCCAAGGCAGTACAGGGGGCTTGCCGATTATTGGGCTCGCCCTGTATTTAGGGGACACAGAGCTCTTGTTATGGTAGACGGGCTAAACTGGTATGATTATGGATATTATTATAATACAGGTGCCATTCCCATGGCAGATATAGAAAGAATTGATGTGGCAAGAGGTCCTTTTTCTGCACTTTACGGTACTTTGGCACAAACCGCTGTAATTAATTATATAACAAAAGTACCTGAAGATCTGGAAATAAAAGCTTCTGCTTCTTATGGTGATTGGAACAGCAGGTTTTACAGTGCAAGAATTGCGGACCGGCCTTTTCAAAACAATAAAGAGGATGCGGAATTTGGGTGGACAAACAACACTCTTGGGGATCGTTTTTTTTACTCATTCAGTTTTAAATCCCGTACTTCAGATGGATATACTACAACTCCGTCTTATAAAAGTTTAAGTACTCCTGTTGCAGCTCCTCTTGATTCCGGCATACCGGTTGTTACAGGCTGGAACAAGGATATAGATCCGCAAAGCGGCAGCAGCCGTTTTGAGGTCGGCAATCAAGGAAACAACTGGTATGAAGACTATACCATGTTTTTAAAAACAGGGTATGATTTCAGCCCTGATACCAGGATATGGTACAGTCTGAACATCAGTGAATTTGAATACGGCTGGGAAAATGGTAATAGCTATCTTAAAGATTCATCAGAGACTACTATAAATGAAGGTAATGTCTATATTCAGGATGCAGGCAACACATACGCTTACAGCTT
>JASFBI010000435.1 GCA_030149595.1 Desulfobacterales bacterium | reverse complement strand
CAGTCTCTATCTGCTGCTTGATAACAGTAGTAACTCCGCCTCTTTTAAGATGATAATGGATATATACTATTTTCATAATATCTCTTACACAACATGCAAGTACATAAGCATAATTAATTAACTGTTTAAGAATTCAGAAGAGAAAGGGCTTCTTTTAAATCATCTATAATATCATCTGGATTTTCAATGCCTACAGAGAGCCTTACCAGACCATCTGAAATTCCGGCTGATACTCTATCTTCTTTTAAATATGATGAGTGTGTCATGGATGGAGGATGTTGAATTAAAGTTTCACAGTCACCAAGACTTACTGCTAAAACACAAAGCTTTATATTGTCTAAAACTTTTTTACCTGCATCCATTCCACCATATACTTCAAAAGATAAAACACCGGAATATTTTTTCATCTGCTTTTTTGCAATTTCATAAGAAGGATGAGTCTTGAGTCCAGGATAGTAAACTTTTTTTACGTCTTTATGTTTGCTTAACCATAGAGCTATTTTTAAGGCATTATCACTATGTTTTTCCATCCTGAGAGCAAGGGTTTTTATCCCCCTTAAAATAAGCCATGAATTAAAAGGACTTATACATGGACCAAAATGAATAAGATACTCTGTGTTTATTTTATCTATAATTTTTTTACTGGAAACTATAACACCTGCTATAATATCGCCATGCCCACAAAGGTATTTAGTTGCCGAATGAACTACCACATCTGCACCAAGAGTTAATGGTTTTTGAAGGTATGGAGTTGCAAAAGTATTATCAACCACAAGTAAAATTTTATGCTTTTTTGCAATTTTAGCCCACACTTTTATATCTATTGCATCAAGGGTTGGATTGGAAGGAGTTTCAAGAAACAGCAGTTTAGTATTATTATTTATGAGTTTTTCAATCTTTTCAGGCAAACCGGCATTTTGGGGTGATATAAAACGGGGAATAATTTTAAACTTTTTCAAATTATTATTAAAAAGTGCAAAGGTACCGCCATAAACTGAATTACACGTAACAAAATTATCCCCTGGATTTGCAAAAGTCATAATAATTGATGCAATGGCAGACATTCCTGATGCTGTTGAAACAGCAGTATCTCCTTCTTCAAGAAGAGCAATCTTTGAATTCAACTGTTTAGTTGTAGGGTTTGAGATTCTTGTATAAACATAGGATTTACCGATATCTGAAAATGCTTCTTCCCCCTCTTTTGAATTTTTAAAACTAAAAGTTGAAGTCATATGTATAGGATCTACCAAATCATTACATGCTGATGTATGAGACAAATTACCATGAACAATTTGGGTTTCAATATTATATTTATTCTTTTTTATCATATGACCCTCCGCTTTTTTATAAAACGTTTTTTAAAACCACAGATAGTTTAGTTGCCGAAAGGCAAAAAAAAAGACTGGTATATTTTTTATTATAATTGAAATTTATAAATAGAACCAAGTTTTAAGATTTGTGTTAATTCATCCAGTGCAGCAAGACCTTCTGAAAAAAGATCCGGATCTTTTAAATCATCATTACAAAGCCTGTCTCTGTAATGATGATTTACCCAGTTAACAAGTTTTGATTCAAGCTTGATGCTGTAGAGTACATTTTTATTTACAGCATCAAGCTCATTTTGATTTAATACAACCTTTAGCCTGAGACATGCAGGGCCACCTCCATTTAACATACTCTCTTTTAAATCAACTGTTTTAAAACCGGAAATCGGATTCTCTTTTTGGACAAGCTCATTAATAAAATCATTTACAGATTTTATTTTACTACACTCTTCAGGAACTATTAAAAGCATTTTACCATTTTCCAGTAAAACAAGCTGACTGTTAAAAAGATAGGATAAAACAGCATTTTTTAAAGAAACTTTTGACTCTAAAACTTCAATAAAATAAAACTCATCTTTCTTAAAAAGTTCCCTTAATTTATCTATCATCAGGTTATTGTTTTCAAAAGCTTTTTCATGAAACAAAAAAACATTTTTATTGCCAAGAGAGATAACATCATTATGAAATACACCGGCATCTATGGCTGCCTGATTCTGCCTGATAAAAACAACCCTGTTATAATCTAATTTATGGA
>JASFBI010000110.1 GCA_030149595.1 Desulfobacterales bacterium | reverse complement strand
TCTGTTTTTAAAAAGTAATCACTTAATAAAATCGCACGAACAGATATGACCACGACAAGTCATAAAAAAACGTATTAATTTTACATTAATTCATATAAATTTTAAATGGTGTAGATAATATAGTATAATGATATAAAAAAACATTATGTCTATGTCAAGCTCAAGAAAAAATATTTTTTATTTTTTCTTACTTATAGTTGACATTTTATACATTTAAAGTATAAAAACTAAATTATGAATTTAGAATATGTTAAACAGGTAGGTATAGGTGCAGCCTTTAAAAGTGGAAAAGTTCTGACCTCTTATTTGGGAAACCTCCCCTCTATAGAGAAAAAAGGTGCTATTGATCTTGTAACCAAAGCAGATCTTGAATCTGAAAAAGCTATAATTGATATTATCAATTACAGATTCCCTGATCATTCGATCCTTGCTGAAGAGAGCGGCATATCAGGTGGTAATCCTAATCTCAAATGGATTATTGATCCTTTAGACGGAACAACTAATTTTGCTTATAGCCTGGGTATTTTTGCAGTTTCCATTGCTTTTGAATTAAATGGAGAAGTTGTTGTAGGTGTTGTATTAAATCCTTGTACTGGTGAACTTTTTACTGCAATAAAAGGACATGGAGCTCATTTAAACGACCACCCAATAAGCATTTCAAAACATAAAACAGTAGCAGACTCTCTGCTTGTTACAGGATTTCCTTATAATTTTACTGATATTTTTCCTGATATTATGACCCGCTTTGGAAACTGCCTTAAAGCTTCCATGGGAGTAAGAAGACTCGGCTCAGCTGCTCTTGATCTTTGCTTTGTAGCATGCGGCAGATTTACAGGCTTCTGGGAACAAAATCTAAATCCATGGGATACAGCAGCAGGAGTTCTCATAGCGCATGAAGCAGGAGCACATATAACTGATTTTTCAAATGATCCTTTTGATATTAATAATAAAGAAATTCTTGCAACAAACAATAAAATACATAAAGAGATGATAAATCTGCTTAAAATTGGATAAATATATATGAAAAATAATTTAAACCCGACTACTTTTGATAATCATATTAACTGCTTTGGATCTTTTGATATATCAGACAAGTTATGCAGAAAAAAATGTGCTTTATCTATAAAATGTATTATTGAACAGGACTATAATAAGAATAATCAGAATGAGTTTATAGATGAGCTGTTGTTTTCCAATGAGACAATGGAAACAATTCAATAGCGTTCCCCCTATCCACGGCTGAGACCAATCCTGTAAGTAACTTAAATTATCAGGGAAAATGATTTAGTTACTTAAAAGGTTTAGTAAGGAAAAATTTTACCTGGATTAAGAATATTATTTGGATCAAAAAGAGTTTTTATCTTCTTCATAAGATCAAGTTCTACAGAGTTTATCTCTTTTGTAATAAAAGGCAGTTTTGTTATACCTATGCCATGTTCACCTGAAATAGAACCACCAAGTCTTACAGTATAGTCAAAAAGTTCATCTATTATCAGTTCAGCCTTTTTAAAAGCCGTTTTATCTGTTTTATCCAGCATAATATTAAAATGTATATTGCCATCACCAGCATGGCCAAAACTTACGAGATAAAGCCCGCTTTTATCTTTTAACTCTTCAATCTTTTTAACCATATCAGGAATCCTGTTCCTGGGTACAACTATATCTTCATTGATTTTATCAGGACCATAACAAAAAAGTGATGATGAGATAGATTTACGGGCCTTCCACAGTTTTTCAACTTCAGCCTTGCTTTTTGCAGTTTCTACAAAAACAGCTTTTTGATCAAAACAGAGCTCTTTTAAATTAAGCATATCTTCTTTAGTCTGCCTTACTGTACCATCCACCTCTATAATAAGAAGAGCTTCTGCTTTTTCAACAATACCGGAATCCAAAAATCTCTCAACACATTTAATGGAAGCCCTGTCCATATACTCTATGGTTCTCGGAATAACCCCCTGCCTGATAATTTCAGATACAGCACATGCTGCAGCATCTACACTATCAAACATAGCCGTCATTGTAGATACTGACGGTGGAAGGGGTAAAAGTTTTAGTGTAAGTTCTGTAATTACACCCAATGTTCCTTCGGAACCAACAATAAGTTTTGTTAAATCATAACCCACAACACCCTTTGCTGTTTGTACTCCTGTATGAATAATCTCGCCTGTGGGTAAAACAACCTCAAGCCCCAACACATAATCCTTTGTCACTCCATACTTAACAGCATGCGGACCTCCTGCACACTCTGCAGCATTTCCACCCAAAGTACAAAAATTTGAGCTTGAAGGATCAGGAGGATAAAAAAGTTTTAACTTTTCAACTTCCCTGTGAAACACACCAGTAACAACACCAGGTTCCACAACAGATATAAAATTATCTGTATCAATCTTTTTAATATTTTTTAAGCGCAACAAAGAGAGAACAATGCCGCCATCAGACAGAGGTACAGAACCACCTGTCATACCAGTTCCTGCTCCCCTTGGAATAACAGAGAATTTTTCCCTGTTTGCAAGCTTTAAAATCTGTGAAATTTCATCTGTATTTGCAGGAAAAAGAACTGCATCCGGAATCCTGGATATATACCCTGAATCATATGAATAACAGAGGCGGTCTTCCATATCTGTTTTACAATACAGATCTCCTGAAATACCTTCTAACCTGTTTAATATACTTTTTTTCAATTATTACGTACCTTAATAAAATTTACATCATCTCTGTTTCTATTTTATTACAAATATAGTCCACCTGGTCTTTTATTTCCTTTTTTTCCTTTATTGCCCGTTCAACCGTGGAAATAGAATGGATAGCTGTTGCATGCTTTCTGTTAAAATTTTTCCCTATAACCTGAAGGGGCTGATCTGTAAATTTTCTTGACAGAAAAATAGCTACCTGCCTTGGCCTTACTATTTTCTGTTTACGTGATTTTGAAACAATATCACTAACTGTTATATTAAAATTTTTACAAACAATTTTTTTAATATAATCTATCGTTATTGTTTTCTTTTTCCGTGCTATGTTTTGAACAACACTCTCTGCAAGCTTCATGTCAACAGGAATATCAAGAAGCGTAGATTTTGCACCTATACCTATAAGACCGCTTTCAAGCTGCCTTACATTATCTGACAGCTCACTTGCCAAATATTCCATAATATTATTTGTCAAATTATAATTTGACAAACCAGCCTTTTGTTTTAATATTTTAAATCTTGTTTTAAAATCAGGTTTTTCAATGTTTGTTATTATACCTGAAGAGAGCCTTGAACGCAGCTGATCACTCATTTTAGGAATATCGGAAGGAAGATAGCTGCTTGTGAAAATAATTTTCTTTTCAGCATCAAACAGATAATCAAAAGCTGTGGCAAGCTCAACCTGCGTCCGCTCCTTACCTGTTAAAAAATGAACATCTTCAAGCAAAAGAACATCACATTCACGTCTGTACTTATTTTTAAACTGATCAAACGTATTGTTTTTAAAAGAAGAGACCATCTCATTTGTAAAATCCTCTGCTGTTGCATAGTAAACTCTCTCTGAAGGATAATTAGACAAAATATGATGGCTTACAGCCTGGGACAAATGACTTTTCCCCATACCTGTATCAGAAAACAGATACAAAGCATTATGATTATCTAACTTGTGTGAAGCAAGGGAAAGGGCAGCTGAAAATGCAAATTTATTACCCGGACTTACAATAAACTGATCAAATGTAAAGTTCTTTCTAAGAATCCGTCCGCTGCTTTGACAAATATTAAAATTTGGCAAAGCAAGTTGCTTTGCAGCCGGATTTTTTTTTGCTTTTACAGATTTACTTTTTTTTGTAATACTCTTTTTTTTACCAGAAGAAACTTCTATTTCAAGCTTGCATGGTTTACCAAACAATCGAGTAATTTCATTTTCAATCAAATCACCATACTGATCCAGTACTCTTTTTTTTGAAAAAAAATTAGGGCATGACAAAACAAAATTATTCTGTCTGGATTTTAGCACTTCAATAGGTTCTATCCACATTTTAAAACTGTGTTCAGGGATTGCAGTTTTAACTGAATTCTTGACTTTTATCCATAAATTTTCCATAGCAACACTAATTCTTTCTTTAAAAGATAAATAAAAGATTTTTAAATTAAGATGTAACCTACGATTGTTAAGATGTAACCTACGATTGTTTAAAGCAACACGCTTTCAGAATTTTAAAAGAAATATTATGAACTTAAAACATAACAGCTTAATTTCTTAAAATTCAAACCTCATTTAAATCTACAAAGTTTTTATATGAAACTCTGTCCAACAGATCGTAATCATGAGAGTTTCTATTTTCGTTGTGGCAGATAATTCTGCCATGTATGTTATATAGACTATATTGATTTGAAACGTCTTAAACTAAGCACTACTTTTTTTTAAATACTTACATCAAAAAATTATGCTCTCTTATTTATATTTTTAGAGTTTTATAGTCAATTCTGAATTTAAGACTTTTACCTTTTTTTCCAAAAAAGCACCTTCATGTATTCAACATACTGAAAATAGTAACTATTTTTCTGTATTATTTCTTAACTATCACTAAATACAGCATATTTATATTTCTATCAAAAAAACAGCATTTAAAGGCAATTATAAAATATCAATATTTTTCTTGTAATTTTCTTTCCTCTTTAAAACTTCTGTTTTCTCCCATTTTCTTATTTTTTAAATAATTTTTGTTAATTTATCTAAACCCGATTATTAATGTTAACAAAATCATAAAACAACAAGGAACTTCACTGTTTTTACTATAATTATATATATTTAGACCTAATAAATTAGTACATAACTTCACCCCTCACCATTCTGCTTTCATAAACTATTTAGCTTTTATTTCAAGCAGATACATAATAATTGAACAAAATTATCAACAATAAGTGCATGGATGTTTTCAAAAATTTAAAACCGGTTTTTAAAAAAAAAATTATTAACATGATCCAAAATATATCTAAACCCCTGCCTTTATATATTTTTTTAAAACATTTTAACCCTTTTTACCTGTTTTTTACAAAGCAGACAAGATATACAAATATACCTTATAATAACAGATAGATACAAGATAATTTAATACAATCTTTTACAAACAGTTCCATCTTTATTAAAAGATCTAAATTGTTAATAAAATGCAGTGTTTTAAATTAAAAAATAATCCATTCCATATGTTTATAAAGTTTATTTTTAAAATTATTGGCATTGATTAGTTTTATCGTTTATATATAGTTTAATTATTTAATTGTTTAATAAATACTTTTTTTTATTAAACAGTATCTAATCAAAAAAAATTACAGCAGATTGTTATGAAATGTTTTTTTTAAAGTGATCAAATCTGGATAAATCAACGTTTTATAACAACCTGTTAAGCACTGATTAAATTCAGACAGGAAAATAATACATGAACACCCCGATTATTGGAATAACCATGGGCGACCCTGTGGGCATAGGGCCTGAAATTATTTTATCAGCTGTTACAAACCATTTTATTTACAACTACGCTAAAATCATTATAATAGGCGACCTTAATATTTTAAACCTTGTATGCAAACAACAGAATAAAAAGTTTAATTTAATATCACTAACTGGTTCATGTGATACATCCTTTAGCAAAAAAAATATAAATATTTTAAACGTATCAAACCTTTGTACAAACAGCCATAAATGGGGAGTTCCTACAATTGATACAAGCCTTGCCATGGAAAAATTTATTATTACAGCTGCCGGTCTTGCCATGGAAAAAAAAATTGATGCCATGGTTACATGCCCCATTAATAAAGCTGCAATGAAAATGGCAAACAGCAAATATTCAGGGCACACAGAAATGCTTGCCCATTTAACAGGCACAAAAAAATTTTTTATGATGCTTGCCGGAAAAAACCTTAAAGTGGTTCTGGTAACAATCCATATCCCCCTTGCACAAGTTCACAAAAACCTTACCCATGACAATATTTATGAAACAATTATAGCCACACACAGCACATTAATATCAAGATTCGGAAAAGAAAATCCGCACATAGCTGTTGCAGGACTAAATCCCCATGCTGGTGAATCAGAGATGTTCGGAAACGAAGAAACAACAGTTATCAGCCCTGCAATCCAGACAGCTGCAAGCAGAGGCATTAATGTATCAGGTCCGCATCCACCAGATACTGTATTTTATCATGCAGCAAAAGGCCGTTTTGATGCAGTTGTATGCATGTATCATGATCAGGGGCTTATCCCTTTTAAAATGATACATTTTTCAGATGGAGTTAATACAACTCTCGGGCTGCCAATAATAAGAACCTCTGTTGACCACGGAACAGCTTATGATATAGCCGGGAAAAACAGAGCAGATTCAAGCAGTCTGGCATCTGCTGTTAAAATGGCAGCTGCCCAGGTAAAAAACTTAAAATATCGACAAGTTGTTACAGAATGAAATTTTTTTCAAGTTCAAGGCAAAAAAATCAATTTAACCGCAGGTATACCCTTTGTATTCCGAGGATTAAATTGATTTTTTAACGCAGAAAATGGACAAAGTAGTGTTTTGTAACAACCTGTCAAGTATGATTTTCTGCCATAAAAC